>DRHS01000211.1 GCA_011053095.1 Bacteroides sp. | reverse complement strand
TGAAATTTAGTACGGGAAAAAGAGGAATGCAGCAGGATTATAGTTTTCACCACAGAACAGATAGAGTGAACAATACAACTTCCTATGGATATGGCAAATATGCAAATGCATTTGGTGAATGGTCCTTTTATGTGGCAAACACAAAATATGCATTTTCAATAGAAAAAATCAATCATTTGGTTGATTATTACCTGGATGGAATTTTTAAACAACAGGTGTATGGTGTGTACACAGATATAAGTGTAAAGAACAGGAGTATTTCTCACAAATCCAGCTTTGAGCCTCATAGTGTAACTGAAATTGACAGACTATTACAAAGTACTGATTATCGGAAAGATGAATTGGAAGAAATTATTGCATTAAGAAAAGGAGAAGCAGAGCCATCACTATCGTTTTGTAAATTCTTCTGGCAAACGGAGCATTTTGTTTTTCAAAGACCTGATTTCTATACAACTGTAAGAATGTTCTCTACCCGAAACAGAAATATGGAAGTACCTTACAACGGACCCGGTAAAACTACTCATCACCGAGCAGATGGAACAAATTATTTAATGCTTAAGGGTGATGAATTTCATAATATCTGGCCCTTATATGACTGGCAAAAAATATCTGGTACGACAATAATGCAAAAACCTGAACTATATGGCCCAAAAGAAATTCAAAAAGATGGACTTACTGACTTTGTCGGGGCTGTTACCGACGGGGTATATGGAGCGGTTGCATTCGACTTTAGAAGTCCACACGATATGCTTAAAGCCAAAAAATCCTGGTTCTTTTTTGATGAGGAGTATGTTTGCCTTGGTACAGATATTAATTCCAGACCAGACCTGCCGGTAGCAACCACCGTTAATCAGGTATTGATGAGAAGCGAGGTAACTATTATGCAAAATGATAAAACGATAAAACTTCCTAAGGGTAATCGCGAATTGAATGATGTTAAATGGGTGTACCAGGATAAAATTGGATACATTTTTCCTGAACCAGCAACAATTAATTTATCAAATCAAGTTGAACAAGGTCGCTGGTCAGATATTACTGATCAAAAAAACATCTCAGAGGAAATCATAAGTGAGGAAGTATTTATGTTATGGTTTAATCATGGGAATAGGCCAGATAATGCTTCCTATCAATATATAGTGGTACCTGATGTAAGTGAGCAGGAATTAATGGAATCCAGTAGTGATAATCGCAATATTGATATTATTTCAAACACATCCGATATACAGGCAGTAAAAAATAATAAACTTGGAATCTGTCAGCTTGCATTTTACAAAGCCGGGGAAGTAGACATATCAAATGGTTTAAAATTAAGAATGGAAAGTCAGGGTATGGCAATGATTAAAATGAAGGGAGATAGAATAGAAAAACTAACTGTTTCTGATCCTTCGAGAAAACTAAGCAGGATTATGATTACCGTTTCGGATATTTATAATGTCGAAGGAGATAATTATATCGCCTTCCCAGATAATAATCAGAACAATACATTAATTATTGTTGATTTACCTCAGGATGTTTTTGCAGGCAAAAGTGTAACTATTAAATTATAGAATTAGTCAGGATTAATATTCATTCTTGATGCAGCAAACCGCCAATCCTCCTCCCTTATCACTTCTGGA
The DNA here is from genome assembly GCA_011053095.1 of Bacteroides sp. Classification (GTDB taxonomy): domain Bacteria; phylum Bacteroidota; class Bacteroidia; order Bacteroidales; family SM23-62; genus SM23-62. The sequence goes on along the minus strand of DRHS01000211.1, from coordinate 17,378 downwards.
CCGCCCCACGTCTGATCTATAAAAAACCAATGACCAGTCCCATACCCCGGCAATAGTTAAAAATGGTGATACCTATCAAGTCATACACTTAAACGATAATGGGTCAACTCCAAATTCAAATCCTAAGGTTAAAATGTAGGCATCTCTGTACGCACTATTTGTAGTCTGAACAATTATTTAAAATAATTCAATCCATACCACATTTACCGGATCTTTATGATACGGAGGGTTTTCGTTATATCTTTTGAAACGAATCTCACGATGTAAATCCCCTGTTCGATCTCATTGCCAGAGTCATCTTTTCCATCCCAGGTAATTTTCACCCTGTCCTCAACTTGATATTTACTCAGATCGATAATCTTTATAAGCTGCCCGGATATATTGAATATTTTCAGGCTGGCTTTTACATTCGATAATTCCTGTGGTATCTCAAGTTCAAATGTTACAGAAGAGGTAAAGGGATTTGGATAGGCCAAGACAGAAAAATGACTTAGTGAAGCTGACTCCTCCTCTAAACCGATAGCTATTGGCCTATCATCAATAAACTCATTTTCCTCAGGTATCTCAGGCTCCATATCCGGCTCAAGGGTAAGAAATGCAGTGTATCTTGTCAGGATCCGGTTCTCAATGCTTTCATTGATGATTTCCCCTATGATCTCATTACTGGCGGGAGATTGTTCCAGGGATTGTATATACATCCCTGACCATATTTGTTGGGCAATGGAATCGCTGATATTAATCTTATCAGATTCAATAATATACTCCTCAGAGAAGGAGACATCATTATAGACTCCTGAAAGTATAATCTTAAAAGGGAATTTACCATTGAATTTACCGGTTTGTAAAATGGGCCTGTTCAGATAAGCTGTGCTTCCGGTTAATCCGCTATTATACCGGCTGTAGCAAAATCCCTGGTCTAGTGTGGTGTAAAGATCAAATGAATTGATAAAGCCACTCGCCGATTGAACCAGTTCCTCAAGATTCAGGGAAATATTCTTGCCGTTTCTCAGAGAAACATAATTCCCATGAGTCTGCCTGGTCAGGAGGCTGTAAAAATATTCGTTCCCATAATAAGTCTTGCCACCCATCCACGTATGATAATTGTATTGATTCAAATCGAGAACATGAATAACCGGCCACGGCATATAGCTGCCAAGATCCTTGATTAACTGGTTGGCTTGCTTGCTGGAATTGATATCAAAATTATCCGAGATAGCCAGAATTGCTCCCTCCTTTCCGGTAAACTTAATTCCTTCGGCAATCAGGGTTGGTAATATGGAATAGGAATTTGTAAAATTTTCAAAAGAATCAAATGCCAGGTTTATGGAGCTGTCATTGGCGGGCAACCATTTTTCGGAAGCCTTTTGTACCTCGATGCCCGATATCATAATGTTGAAAGAATCAGTTTCTTCCATATAGTTTGAAATGGTATTCTTTATTATACTGGCTATTTCTCCCTCTGATCCTTTATAATCCACAAGGAAGCAGATTTTTTTTGGTTGATCCACATCCAGAACCGCTGATGGCAAAACGACCAGTTCGTAATACCCCTCGTTCTCCTCCTCCTCGAATTTATTAATGAATAATCCATCTTCCATGGGAGAGTTAAATCCAATGATGCAATTCTTCTTGTTATAGAATACCGTGCTCTGATAATTTGCCGGGTATTCTTCGCCTGAATAGGGAGTAAACTCGGAAACTGTATCCGTAATAAGTACAGGAGTTCCCCAATGATCATCACTTTGGGCATACAGGTAAATTGTCTTGGCAAGTGTGGTACCGATTTGGGAAAATTCAAGTGGCACTGAGACTGTCACCCCGGAGGATGACCAGTTTGCCGGAACCAGATAATTGATCTTCACCTTTCTTGGCATGTTACTTCTCAGAGGATACACCCTGAGTTCGTATGAATTGCCACCTGTTTTAGTCAGGATGCTCGGATCCTGACGTCTCTCTACAATTCCTTCATAAATCGCAGAGGCAGTCCAACGATCAAGAATGAGCGCCTTTTCCGGTTCTCCTTCTATCCATAACCAGGAATCTGTAACTATTGCATTTTCTGGCAAATTGAAGTTGTAGATTGCCTCAAGCTGCATGGTGGTATCAAATTCATCTGGGTCTGTTGAAAATGTCAGATAGATTCCCATTTCCATAAAGGATCCTTTGGGAGTTATGGTCAGATCTGTCCGGGTAATGAATGCTGGAAAATCCCGCCAGGGATTCATCGGATCAATTATCCTGAGGTTATTATTTCCATAAATATGCTGGAAAAGGGCAGAGGCAAGGAGGAAAAGAATTACCGCTTTCTTTTTCATGGTTATTAAATTGGTTATATGCAAAAGTTAATAAAATTCCGGGTAAGTTTTTATGTTGTATAATAGGAAATGACAATTTATTGCAGATATTAAACTATAATTATATCCGATCTTCTAAGGGGCTAAAACACATACAACGGATTAAGTAATTGACATTCTCAGTATTTTATTTTATTTTTAATTATGTCTTACTACTTCTCGCTGGGTTCATCCGCACAACACTTGGTGATCCCAATTTCATTTTTAATTTTTTCAAGCACTCAATGAACTTAAAAGTCTTGAGACATATTGGCTTGTTACTACTCCTTACTACATTCTCATTAAACTTATATTGCCAGAGTGATATTGAGATAGTCCGTGATTCTATTTATTCTTATGGATGGGATAGGGAAGCCAATGAGTGGTTAATTGAATATCGTGATATTTTTGCTTATGATTCCAATGGAAATCGAACTGTAAATGCCAGGTATATTTGGGATTCTGAAACAAATAACTGGGTAAAGGATAGACATACAATCACTACATATTATACTGATGGAGATCGAACTGTGAATGCTACTTATAAATGGGATTCTGAAACCAATAATTGGATTGGAACTTACCGTTATTATACTACATATGATACCATTGGGAATACAACAGAGAGATCCCAGGATGATTGGGATTCAGAAACGAATGGATGGGTATCGCATTCTCGTTTTGTGATTTCATATAGTGCCAGTGGAAATCTGACTGGAGAAATTGATTATATCTGGGATTCAGAAACCAAGAAATGGGTGGGAGATTTTAATTGGAATCTTTCATATGATATCAATGAGAATCTAATTGAGGAGGCGGTGAAACTTTGGGATTTAAAAACCGACGACTGGGTAAATAATCGTCGTGAAGTTTTTGTATATGATGCAAATGGGAATAGAACTGAGCGGTTAATGCAAGAATGGGATTCACTCAGCATTGAATGGAAACCTTACCGTCGTACAGTTTATCACTATGACACCAATGAAAATCCAACTGAAGAGATCCGATATCTATGGGATTCAGAAACTATTGAATGGATGAATAGAACTCGCCTGGTTTATTCAAATGATATCAATGGGAATCGGATAATGTACATTATTTATGAATGGGATTCAGATACCAATACATGGATAGAAGATTATCGTCATGTTTATGCATATGATGTCAATGGGAATCTAACCGAGGATATTTTGTATCAATGGGGTACAGAACCCGGTGAATGGAGATACCCCCATCGTAAAGTTTATACTTATAATAACAAAGGAAGTTTGACCGAAGAAATCGAATATAATTGGGATCCCGAAACCAATGTCTGGGTAGAAGATTATCGTAATGTCATGGCATACGATTCCAATGGGAATAGAACTGCGAGTGCTGAGTATGATTGGAATCCGGAAACCAATCTTTGGATAGGCGGTTATCATAGCTACTCATCTGAATATGATAGCAATGGAAATCCGACTAATGGGATCAATTATTATTGGGATTCAGGAAACAATGAATGGATTAATCGATTGAAATATGTGTCTTATTGGTCAGAACTAACCCCCTCCTCCCTCAGTCAAACTTTTGCACCAGCAGGATCCCAATGGTATTACGATGAAGGTTTTGCCTTCTCGGGTGACATCAATTACCTCAAATTCCAGTCTGAGAAAGACACGCTTTTCATGGGACGAAATTGTCAGATGCTTGTAAAGGAAAAAAAGCTGCTCTGTAATAACAGACCTTCCATCGAATTCCTTTACACCTCTGACGATACAGTATATTTCTATGATGAAGATTTTAATGCTTTCCAGGTCTTATATATATTCAGTGCAAAAAAGGACGATTATTGGTCAATTAGAATTTTGGATGAAGAAAATCGTATAGATACACTGGTAATAAAGGTGGATTCTACATACAGGAGCAATATTAATGGTTTTGATCTTCGAACTCTTGATGTTACTTACGAGAAAAAAGCTGAGGGGCATTACTCTTATGCCTATCATTCAAAAATCATTGAGAGAATCGGAGATGTTTCTTATATGTTTAATTGGTACCCTTGGAATTCAATAGCATGTGATATGAACTTTACATCAGGTCTGAGATGTTATCAGGATGAGGATATCGGACTATATTCCACTGGTTTAAGAGAATCTTGCGATCAGATTATGATACCATACGAACCCTTGGCTGCATATTCACCTTCCTGGAATGTTGTAAAGGGAAATCTGGGGGGATCCGGAACGGATTCAATGGTCCTTGAGGGTCGCGAGAAAATTGATGGAAAATGGTACAAGATTATTAATTATTATGATTTGCCGTCGAAAATTAAATTAGATATTGTTGGATATCTTCGTGAGGATGTATATGCAGGGAAAGCGTGGTATATGGCAAATGTAGATCCGGTGGAAAAGTTGATTATGGATTTATCATTGGAAGTTGGTGATTCATTTTTTGTCGAAGGTATTTGGAATTCTTATAAGGACTACAGACTTGTAGATTCGGTGTGGAAAGAAAGAGGCAGGAAACATGTACAAATTGATGCCCAGATAAATCCAAATTTTGGTGGATTAGATAATGGGAAACTAACATTCATTGAGGGAGTTGGGACAAACATAGGAATTGGCTATAAAGTTTTTAATTACACTGATAATTTCCCATACCTGCTGTGCTCTTATTATTTTGATACAAAGATCTATCAGAATGATCATCCTGAATATCATTCTATTTGCATTCTGAGTACTACCTCAATAGACCAATATTCTGACATACCAAATACTACGATTTACCCGAATCCAACGACAGGAGTAGTTACCCTTAACCTAAATGATCCTCACCAATATAGATATCAAATTATAGATCCACTGGGTAGATCAATTGAGTCAGGAGTATTACATGATTCTCAAATTGATTTATCCGGTCATCCTGATGGGATTTATGTCATAACATTATGGAGTGAATCTGACAGAAGGACACAGCAAAAGTTCAGGGTGATTAAATATTGAATCTCATCTTATTAAACGGTTCGAGTCCATCATGGACGCTTCGCCTTTTCTGCAAATAACTGAACTTCTGTCATTTATAAATTCAGGAACCCTTATCTGCACAACCTTTGCTCTGATAAGCGCGATTTATTACCAAAAAGCAAGCTTCTGGTCCCTTGTCGACTCTGCTTGTATTATCTCCAATTATTTGCTAATTTTAATTGAGAAACAAAATTCCATATAAATGCGGTTACAAGTACTGTTGATAGTGCTTTTAGGACCATTCCTGATGCATGCTCAGTCCCCATCACCCGAAATACGTCTGGTTACAGCAGAAGCCAACTTTGAAAATATCATAATCGTTGGGGAATTTTCTGAATCTGCGGATACTGTATTCAATAGTAGTACAGGCCTGAATTTTGACCCCGTCCACTCCCTATCAGCCAATCTAAATTCCAGGTCCGATCTGGATACATTGGCAACTGATCTGTTCTACAGTGTTGCTGTAAAAAAATTTGATCTTTGTATCCCGGATGGAAGTGGCAAAAAAGCAGGTACGGGTCTCATAGAAGAAATCCTGTTTTCAGATTATATCCTGGCAAATGTTTCCCCAGGAATCAATTTCGGTGTGTTGGATACTGAGGGACTCAAACTGGACGGCATGAATTTTGCTGGAAATCCCCGTATCATTGATGTAAGGATTGACCTTAGCGCCGATGAGAACCAGGATAACCTGCCTGTTATTATTGCCCAGCCCGCTGGGGGTACATTCTGCATCGGCGATGACCATATCCTGGAAGTGCAATGCGAAGGATCTGATACGGTTCTGTTTAATTGGTTCAGGAATGAAACCTCTGTTGTGGGACAGGATAAGGATAATACCCTGGAACTTGATTCCATTTTGATAGCAGATGAGGGCACTTACCATTGCGAGATAAGTAATTCATACGGTAAGGTGCTTTCTACAACAGTTTACATCAAGGTAATTGAAAAACCGCACATCCTGGTACAACCCAAAGATACCTGGCATGAACCCGGGAAATCCCTCAGTTTTCATGTTGTACATAGCGGAAGCTCCCCGATAACTTATCAGTGGCAAAAGGACGGGAAAGTAATCCCTGGAGAGGTTGTGCCAGAATACAGGTTCACACCAGTAGATTCCTCTCAGGAAGGCAACTATGTCTGCACCCTTTCCAATAATTGTGGCAGTGTTAAAACAGATCCGGCTGCACTATATCTTTCTCCCCAGCTTTGCATGGTAACAGTAGCATCAATTACTGGCCACAACGTGGTGGTTTGGGAAAAGAAAAGTCGGGCTCCGATAATGGCCTATATAATTTACCGTGAAGGTGTCTCAGAAGGTATTTATGACAGACTTGCAACCATTTCCTATGATGAACTGAGTTTTTTTGTAGACACAATTGCTGATCCGACTATTCAGGCATTTCTCTACAAAATTACAGCACTCGATACGGCAAACAATGAGACGGATATTGATCTTTGTAAACCACATAAGACAATTCACCTGCGGGTTACCACTAATGCAAATCAGCTGAAATGGGACAAATATTATGGATTCGAATACCAGACCTATACAATTTATAAGGCAAACAGCATGGATAATATGAAGGCAGTCCATTCCCTGTCAGCCAGTTTAAATTCCTGGTCCGATCCGGATACTCTTTCGGGCCCTAGTTATTATAGAATTTCAGCAAACAAATCAGATACTTGTTTTGTGAGTCCGGGGTCATTATGGACTAGATCATTTTCCAACTTTGGAGGCGGCGGGGAAAATATTCGTATTAATACACTGCCTGATACGATATTTCTGGATAATTTTTCAATCGAAGAAAACATGATGGTTGGGGCACTTGTTGGCAGGCTCTCCACGTATGATCCAGACACTTTTGATGTCCACACTTATGCTCTGTGTGAAGGGGAAGGGGACAAAGACAACTCAAGCTTCAATATCATTGCTGACCTGCTCGTGACGACGGAGATTTTTAATTTTGAGCAGAAGGAAATTTACAGTATAAAAGTGACCGTGCAGGATGCTGACACAAGCCAGAGTTATGATCAAAATCTGTCGATCTCTATTGTGGACATCGATGAGTCTGTCGGTCTGGAAAAGATTTTAGAGCCTGCATTGATAGCACATTTTGATGCTGTCATGAGATGTGTTATCGTTACCCTGCCGGATTCGGATGCAAGAGACCAAAAGCTCAGCCTGATCGATATGCTGGGAAAGACCGTCTGGTCGTCTGAATTACTGAATACCCAACGTATTGAAATAGATGTAAGCAAAATGAACCATGGCTATTATGTTTTACAGCTGCATGGTAATAATCCAGCGAATAGCTTAATTCTAATCCAATAATATGGCTGATAATCCCTCCATATCCCTGGTCCCGGTTCCGGGAACCTATACAATACATCGTTTGCAGTCCTGCTGGTGCTTGCCTCCATTCTGATGTACTATATTGAGGGATCAGATAACCTCATCAAAACACCCAAAATAGGGACCCCTTTCAGGGTTGGTGTCCACCATAGCGTCCCCCGTAAAACACAAAACCTCTGATATACAGAGGTTTAATGCAATTGATTGAGGTCGGTAGCGGAGTCGAACTTCCGACACTTTGCCCCCAGACCCTGGAATCCTGACTCCGCCCTGACGTCTGAAAGTCTGGAAGTCTAAAATCTGAAATCCGAAATCTGAAGGACTGAAAGTCTGAAAGACTGCCTACTGTACAGGCTTATTATTAATCAATTGGCCGATGCGGATGAGTGCTTCTTCGAGAGGTTCATCCGGGATGATGTAGTTGTACGGTCCCCAGAAATCAGGATCGTAACCTCCCAGCATATCCGTAAAAATATCCTTTGGATTATTGATTTCACGGGCCCTGAAACGATCGGCGTCTTCTGTTTGAAGTGCAGTAACCGCCATTTCTGACAGGGTACGGTATTCATTCCCGAATAGTTTCTTTTTCAGCCGGATCCGGAAACGGTTTTCAGCACGGATGAGGGAGATATGATAGAGATTTCCTTCGGATTTGTAATTTACGAGATAGGAAGCACTGATGGGTTTTACTTTTATTTTCCTGGGTTTGCGGAGGACCATTGAATTGGCAATGCTTGAGATTGTCTTGGGATCAACCTCAAATTCCATGGAACGAAATGCAAAATTATTCAGGTCGATGTAAATACGACCCGTGTAATGTGGAGGATCGGTCGTTGCCTTCTGCTTAAAATCGATGGCATATGCAAGGTTATCCTGGATGACCACAATGTCAGACATGCGGTATTCATACTTGTGAAAATACTCCTCCTGCAGAAATTCCGGCCGGTTACGAATTATATCCAGAAGGAAACTCGTTTCGAGTCCCGCCTTAAGCTTAACCATCAGGGTGTCTTCCTTCGTGAAATCTATGTTTTTTCTCCCTCGTATAAGCTTAACCTGTTCATTGGAGAGGGATTCATATCCTGGTTTGTAAACATCCACCACTGCTTCTGAGACGGATACGAAAGCTTCGTTTTTCTGAATGGTTTCCCTGTAGAAAGCAGTTTCAATTACAGGTTCTTTTGAATTGTTTTCCGGTATACGGCTGAGGGCCAATCGAATAAGGTAAGTCGGATTGGATCTTCTTATCATAACCTCCTGTATGGGTATGAGAGAAGACTGCAGGTAAATCGTATTGACTGAATCTCCGAACTCCGAAATGGGGATATGCCGGGTCTCGTACCCCATATGGCTTATGGCGATTGTGTCGGCCGTGGGATCGGGTGGAAGGTTAAACTCAAAATAACCATCGGCATTAGCTATTGTTCCTTCCCAGGTCGCGGGCAGCCAGATAGTTGCATATGCAAGCACTTCATTTTCCTGTTCGCCGATTATTCGACCCCGTACTTTTCTTCTGAGAGGTTCGGTTGCCTCTGTTGGTTTATCGGATAGGAGGGAGGGCTTTTCCCCTTCCAGGTAAAATACGATCTGGTTGCCAATCTGTGTGAACAGTATGTCAAGCAAACTGCTGATCCGTTCCAGTATCTCCTGTAAGCTATAGATGCCTGCGGCCCATTCCACCGGGAGATCCTGTGCGAAAATATCCGGATTATAGGAAAAGTAAACAGTGGCGCTTTCCTCAATAAAGAACAGTGTATTTCGGATTGTGAGGCTGGTGTCGGGAAGATCTATTTTCAGGCTGTAGGGAACCTGTTGCGCCTTCCCCGGAAGGGAAATTAAAAGAAGAAGAAGTAAGCAATATTTAGTTACATCCCTCACCTGAGAATTCATAAGCCTTGCCCTGCCGGTTTAGATCGAGATCAAATGCAACCTGTATGACCAGTACAACAGAGTCAATGGGTTGCTGATCAAAGGTACCTGTAAATAAGCAATCTTCCAATGCTGTGGTTGTAAAACGGATATTCTGGCTGTATGTTCTGTTAAGGACCCCTGCAACATCGCCCAGACGGGTCTCCCTGAAAGTGAGCTTGCGGGTTTTCCATGAGAGATGGTTCAGATCCGGGTTGGATTTTTCAGTGAGGTTGTTCTGATCAAGAACTCCCAATTGTCCCGCTTTAAGACTAAGTTTGCGATCCTGCTTTCGGGAACGGTAGATTTGTACATTGCCGGACTCAACAAACACCTCAATCCTTTCACTGCCAGGGTCGTTACGCACTGAAAAGCTGGTCCCTGTTACCTCAATTGTTGCGTCGCCGGCATTAATAATAAATGGTCTGTTGGGATCGGGATTTACTTCGAAAAAGGCCTCACCTTCGAGAGTAAGCATCCGGATTCCTGATCGCTGCAGTTTGTATTTTATCCTGGAATTGGAGTTCATGTCGACTGTAGAACCATCCGGGAGTGTGAGTCCGAATTTTTGATCTTCGAGGGTTCGCGCTGTCATTTGCACAGCTTGCCTGGTGGGTGTGAACAGCATGTAGGCAAGGGTACTGAAACCGATGAGAAGGATTACGGCTGCTGCAATCCTGAGTGCTGCAGGGATCATTGTCCGGACTGCGTATTGTTTTTCGTGAATCAGCTGATCTTGTTCCAGCCTGTTATTCAGCTTGGCCCAGGCTTTATCGGTATCTACCTGCAGCTTATCCTCACTCTTTTTCACGGAGTTCCAATTCTTTCTAAGCATATCGGTCATTTTATTATTCTCAAAATCCTGCAATTCCTGCTGGTTCGCTTCCCCTGCGAATATCTTTGCCATCAATGTCCAGTTCGTCTTCATCTTAATTCTTATATATATTCCTGCAGGTTTTTTCTGAACATTTCCAGTGCCTTGCCCATATTGGCTTCGACGGTCTTGATGGAGATGGACAGTTTTTCTGCAATTTCCCTGTATTTTAATCCTTCATAACGGCTCATTTTAAAAATCTGTGCCGGTCGTTCCGGAAGTTCATCCAGAGTTTTGTTTACTACTTCTCTAATCTCGCTGGTTTCCAGTACATCAGATGGCTGGTCCTGTGTGCTTATCGGTTGTTTTGCGATCTCCGATTCGATAGCACTGCGCCTGCTTTGCTTTTTAAGTATCATTTTGCAATTGTTCGAAACTGCTTTGTACAGGTATGATTTAAGGGAAACCCTTATTTCAAGTTTTGCGTGATCTTTCCAGATATGGTAAAAAAGGTCCTGAACTATTTCCTCGGAAGAGTCTCTGTCTCTCATATAATGAAATGCCCACTGGCAGAGATCCTCATAATATTTCCTGAACAAAATCTCGAAAGATCCTATGTCGCCCTGGCGTATTTTCCGTATGGCAAGTTTATCGTCCAATTTTCATTACAAAATTACTACTAACCCCGAATTTTGCAATTACAAACCTTTCTTCATTTTTCTACTCAACTTCTCTATAGCTTCTTCTATTGATTCATCCGGTTTGATAATATTGTCCTGTCCCCAGAAATCAGGATCCTCGAACTGGCTGACTTGATCAGCCATAACATCTGAGTATCTTGCTGTTTCGCTGTATTTGAACTTGATAATATTATCCTGGTCCAAATCTGTAACTGCCAGTTCGCTCATGAGCGAGTATTTGGAATTGAAGAGTTTCTTTTTCCAGCGGCATTTGAAATCGAGTTCTGTACGAATGTAGGACAGGTACCAGGTTCCGTCGTATATTCTGTATTTTGTCAGGTAATTGGCTGATTCAATATCAATTTTCAGGGAGTTTGGCTTTCTTCGTACAAACATCTCAGCAGCATTGGCAAGCTTGTCTTCATCGAGATTGAAATCAATACCTATGATGGCAAGGTTTTCTGCATCAAGGAAGATTTTACCTTTATAGAGTGGATCCAGGATGTATGGTTTTGGTTCAAAATAGATAATCATTGACTGCCTGTCCTGGAGTGTGGTTTGTCCACCATAAGTAAAGTTATATAGCTCAAGGTAATCTACAGAGAGGATTTCCCCGGGGTGCTTGGCCACATCCAGCATCAGGCTGATGAAGGGCCCGCCCTGTAGTTTTACAACTATTGTATCCATCTTTTTAACATCCTGGCTTTTACGGCCCTTATAGATACGGGTACGGTCTGTTCCGGAAATTGTTTTATACTCTGATTTGTAAATATCAAGCACTGCTTCTGCAACCCCGACATAGTTCCGGTTTTGCTTGATGGTTTCCCTGTAAAATGCTTTGAGCATAACGGGATCCTTTGAATAGTTTTGCGGTATATTGTCAACAGCCTGCCTGATAAGTTCTTCGGGATTCCCGTAGGAGATAGTAATTCCTTCAATCGGAACCGTAGCCATTGCAAGTTTGATCTCGCTATTTTCTTCTGTAAGATCTGAAAGCTTAACGGATTTAGACTGATAGCCAAGGTGTGTGACCTCAATTTCTTCAATATTCCAGTCCGCCGGTGCCTTAATAAGAAACTCTCCGTCTGCGTTGGTGACTGTCCCAACATTTGTCCCTTTTAGTATTACGCTCGCGAAAACTACAGGTTTCCTGGTTTTACTGTCAAGAATTTTTCCTGTATAAGATTTATATGCCAGAGGCTCCTGGCTTCCCTCCTGTGAAAATGCCACCGAACCATAGGCAAGTGACAGCAGCAGTACAAATAGAAATCCAATGATTAGAGGATTTCCTTTTTGAATGTGAGATTTTTCTGTTTTCATTTTCTTTTGTTTTATTGATTGTCTCCGATTTAAAAATCTGGTTTCTGTAACTATGATGCGTAAAGGTCAGGATACCCTATGCATGGTGTAAAAAAAGTTCCGGAGGGAAACAATTCAGAAATGCGGAGAAAATATCTGGAGGTTATTACCGGTTTTGGCGTTTCATCTTACGTCCGATCCTCTCGATAGCGGACTGAATGGACTCTTCAGGCTGGATGATATTGTATTCACCCCAGAAATCAGGATCCTCAAAATCATCAATGGTTTCAATAAATATATCGTCACGACGATAGGAATCACGGTATTTGAATTTTATGATATTTTCCGGGTCAATGTCAGTTACTGCCATTTCCGAAACGGTTATATAGGTGGATCTGAAAAGTTTCTTTTTCCATCGGACCCCAAGGATTAATTCTGTCCTGACGTGATTGAGGTACCATTGGTCATTTATGAATCTGAAACTTACCTTATAACTTGCATTGATAAGATCGATACGCATACCAATCGGTTTTTTGCGGACCAGGTACTGGGCAGCATCGTCCAGTTTTGAAGTGCTGATCCAGAAACCTGCTCCTACAAACCCAAGGGTGAGCATGTCAATGTAAATTTTTCCGGAATACAGAGGAAAGTCAATATGATCCATCTGATCAAAATCCACTACATATACCTGCCTGTCATCAATGTTAACAATGCCTCCCATCTGGTAAACGTAATATTCCATGGATTCTTCGTCGAACAATTCCATGGGATTTTTTACAATATCAAGCAAAAACATGGTTTGCGGACCTCCCTGCACTTTGAACAGAATGGTATCCATTTTCTTTACATCGGTACTTTTTCTGCCCTTGAAAATTTTCACCCTGTCCATATCCACAACGCTTGTATAGGATGCTTTATAGCCATCCAGTATAGCTTCGGATACCGCAACATAATTTCTGTTTTGCTTGATAGTCTCCCTGTAAAATGAAGTAATCATGACAGGCTCATTTGAATAATTGTCCCTTATTCGATTCTTCGCTTCCCGGATCAATTCTCTGGCATCCCTGTTTATAATGGTTACTTCCTCAATGGGAATGGGACTTGGTTCCAGCCTGACTTCGACATAATCAGAAATTAGCTGATCGATCAAGAGTTCTGTATTCTTATAACCGATACTTGAAATAATAATGGTTTTATTCTCAATATAGAGAGGGATCTTGACAATGAATTCCCCATCTGAATTTGAAACGGTACCTATGTTGGTGCCGGCCAGATAAATATTGGCAAATATTATGGGTTTGTCAGTCCGGACATCAACAATTTTCCCCTGGATTGGATGGTACGAAAGAGAGTCTTTCTGTGAAAGTAGGTTTGCGGCTCCTCCAAAATATAGGAGAAAGCACAGCAAACTAGTTATGGTATACCTCAGATTCTTCATGAGGAATGGGATCGTTTAATACAAATGTAATAAAAAGATACAACAGAGCGTGTTTGACTTTCGGTTGTAATTTGATAATTTCAGGAAATAAAATTAAACATATGAATGAAAACATTAATTGGGGAATGATTGGCACCGGGGATGTCACCATGAAAAAATCGGCACCCTCCTTTAACAAAATAGATAATTCCTCACTCGTAGGAGTAATGAACCGTAATATGGAGAAAGCGATTACTTATGCGAAACAGCATGGTGTGCCCAAAGTGTTTGAAACCGCGGAGGAATTGATCAATGATCCGAATATCAATGCAATCTATATTGCCACACCTCCTTCCTCACATGCAGAATATGCCATAAGGGCTATGAATGCAGGCAAGCCGGTCTATGTAGAGAAACCTATGGCAGCAACCTACAGCGACTGCCTCAGCATGAACGAAGTTTCCAATCGAACCGGGGTGCCCTTATTCGTAGCCTATTATCGAAGGAGCATGGACTATTTTCTTAAAGTCCGTGAACTTCTTTCAGAGAATACCATCGGCAAACCTGTTGTTTGTAACTCCAGGTTTTACAGACCACCCGGCCCGGAGGATTACGAAAAGGAAAATCTTCCCTGGAGGGTGGTTCCCGAGATAAGCGGCGGAGGGTATTTCCATGATATGGGATGTCATGAACTGGATATCATGCTCTACCTGTTTGGCGATGTGAAAAATATAGATGGATTTGGGAGGAATGTTGGTGGACTGTACACTCCGGAGGATACCATAGTTTACTCAATTGAGTTTGAAAACGGACTCCTTTATAGTGGTGCCTGGTGTTTTTATTGCGATGAAGGGGCAGCTATTGATACAATTGAGATAGTTGGGGAGTCAGGAAGCATTGAATTTTCATGTTTCGGATTTACTCCAATTGAGCTGCGCAATGGTGACGGAAAGCAGGAATTCCCGATTGCCCCCCCGGAACATGTACAATTTCCAATGATAAGCTCCGTCGTAGAAGAACTCATGGGCAAGGGCAGCAGTCCCTCAAAAGGAGAATCCGCAGCAAAAATCAACTGGATGATTGAGGAGATACTCCGCCGCACCTGATCTGTCTGATCATCCAGGGCCTGGATCGGGTTCAGAGGTGAAATTGGATAAAGGTCTGCCTGTCAAGGGCTCCATATGAATGGTAGTCTCAATGTTGAGCTCATCCCGAATGCCATCTTCAATATGTGATGCAATGTCGTGGGCATCTCCAAGAGAAATATCCTTTTGAAGCTTGATATGAAGGGTCATTTCCGCATGGCTTCCGTAGCTGTGGACATGAATATGGTGAGGGTAGACTTCATGGTCCAGGTTCCGTTTACAGATATCCATGACCTTATTAATTGTATTCTTATCAGGTTTCTCACCCAGGAGTGAGCTCAGCGTATCACTCAGAACACCATATGCGGCATGAAATATTAATACAGAGACAAGGATACCCAGTACACCATCAATCCACCAGGCAACTGAATTTAAAAAGATTCCCACAAGGATTACCAGGGAAGAGATTGCATCGCTTCGATGGTGCCAGGAATCTGCTTTCAGTGCTCTGGAACCGGATCGGTTCCCAGCGATTCTGGCATATTGGGCCAGTGCCTCCTTTACCAGAACAGAGGCAGCTGTGACTGCAATGGCCAGTGTGCCGTAATCAGCAGATTCTTTAAGCCTGAGCCGCTGAATTGACTCTACCAGGAATTCAAAGCCGATTACAGCAAGAAGTACACCAACGATCACGGCTGCAAGTATTTCGGCGCGGCCATGACCGAAGGGATGGTCTTCATCTGCAGGTTTGGAAGCAAACCATATTCCAATGATTACTACGATCGAGGTAATGGAATCAGAAAGGGTATGCCATGCATCTGCTATTATGGCTACTGAACCCGATGAGACACCTGCCCAGTATTTAAATCCAAAGAGGAGCAGGTTTACAAGGATGGATATCCAGCCTGCCCGTCTTGCTATTATATTTCTGTCGGTTATCATTGACTATCGGATAAGATATCGAATGCTAAATGAGATCTCATCAATAATCATCCTTGAATCCTGAAAAATATTAAAGTTTGGTTTCCAATCGAGTCCCAGGGAAAGTGGAACATCAAAAAAAGCATATTCAAGTCCCACAATACCATCAATCCCCATATTCAGCTGATGATCGCTCGCAGGCTGGTCTTTTGCCAGGCCGGAGTCCCACACCCCGATATGGAATCCTCCACCATAGTAAAAGGACATGCCGTCGGTATCAAATACGGGGTAGTGAAACTCTCCCAATGCTGTAAAATTTGCACCCCCCCAGCGGATGGTGACATTGCCTTCAATGGCTTTGTTTGTTGTAAGGAAATGCTTTGCAGATATTCCCGGAACCATTCCGGCCTTAACTCCGATCCCGGTTTCATAATCCTGGGATATTCCTGCCATGACCAGCAGGAATACTAAAAAGAAGGTTGTAATGATTTTTTTCATAGCTAACTCAATTGTCAGCTACAAATTTAAGAGTTTTTTAGAGGTATGAAAACAAGTCAGCCGGTCCCGGCACCAGTCCGAAACAGGCTGACTTGATGGGGAATGATATTATTGAAGAGCAAACGCGATAGGGATTGTCCAGGCAGATTTGACAGCCTTTCCATCTTTTTTGGCCGCTGTCCATTCGACTTTGGAATCCATAATAACACGGACTGCTTCATCGGCAAGAAGCTGAATATGATCCTGTGAATATTCATTCTCGTCTCCGTCAATGGGTCTATATCCGACAACCACAATTCCTTCCATTACTACCTTTTCAGGTGCAGGGGGAGGAGGTGGTGGTGTTTCACCTTCCGCTACCTGTGCAGGTGGTGGAAGTATCGGAATTTCCGCATCCTCAATTGCGGTCACTATATTTCCGTTTTCATCAATAATAAATTTGATGTAAATTTTTCCCTGGACACCATTCTTCTTTGCATCTTCCGGATAAATAATACGAACCGCCAGGTCCTCGCGGAATGCCATTACACCGCCATCCGGTTCTGCCATCTCGTCGACCTGGTAATATACTTCCATCTTAGCATCTGTTTCTGGCACATCCTGGGCTGAAATTTCAGTTGGCCCGGAAGTGCATGCGAACATATAAAAGAGCATTATTGCTATGGGGAGTGCAAGGAGAATTTTAAACCTTGACACTACGGTTGATTTTGATTTTTCCATCATTTTTAAACGTTTTTGTGTTACTGATTGATTAAAATTGTGCACTGCAGGCATTGATCGGATGCCAAACAGTTGTGTTATTATGGATTCCAAAGTCGAATGGACAGCGGCCAAAAAGGATGGAAAAGCTGTTAAATCTGCCTGGACAATCCCTATCGCGTTTGCTCTTCAATAAACTCATTCGCATCAAGTCAGCCTGTTTCGGACTTGTGCCGGGACCGGCTGACTTGTTTTCCTACTTCTAAAAAACTATTAAATTTGTAGCTTACTATTGTGTTAGCTATGAAAAAAATCATTACAACCTTCTTTTTAGTATTCCTGCTGGTCATGGCAGGAATA
>DRHS01000210.1 GCA_011053095.1 Bacteroides sp. | reverse complement strand
TTATGTACGGACAAAAACAAGACCATAGTTAAATACAGTGTTCTGAGCGAGGGTAAACAAATCTTTGCTTCTAAATACAAGCTATATCTTCCGAATGAAGAATCTCTGAAAGAAGAGATCAGAAGAGAGAGGGATCTCCTTGAAATAGAGATCTATACCACAAACCGGTTTACTGACGCAGGGGAGGGTTATTTCCCCTCTTTCAGGGATTTTCTTGGTACGGGAGATACCGGCTGGCAAATGTTTGTTCACACCGGCGAAGTGCCTGACAATTCAATCAGATATTACAATGAAGTCATGAGTGGTTTTGAATATGCTGCGGCAGCAAGCATGCTTCAATACGGAATGATCGAAGAAGGGCTCGGCATGGTGAAAGCCATTTCAGAGCGGTACGACGGAAGGTTCCGCTCGGATGGAGAAGTGCACCTGGCCAATAACTCCTGTGTATTTGGCACCGGAAGTCCGTTCGGAGAAGATGAATGTGGTGACTTTTACGCCAGGCCCTTAAGCAGCTGGTCGGTGTTGCTGGCATTGCAGGGATTTATCTACGATGGCCCGGGACAAACCATTGGTTTCAAACCAGTGTGGCAGCCTGAAGACCACGCCTCCTTCTTCTCAGCTTCCTCCGGCTGGGGCCTTTTTTACCAGACACGTGCCCATTCAGTCCAGACTTCCGGTATTGAACTGAAATATGGTACGCTTCGGTTAAAGAAAATTATCCTTGCTTTACCGGACGGTCATACAGGAAGTGAAATCTCCGTGGAGCTTGACGGAATTGAGCAAGTTCTTGAATCGGGCAAGCAGAACGGGAATTCCATCGAGATTCAATTGAAATCTGCCTGCATGGTTCCTGCCGGGTCGGCACTTACGGTTTCTTTCCAAATTCATTTTTAGCATATAGCTCAATCGATGTTGCCTTTGAAAAAATCGATATTACTTAATTATCAGATTATTAGGGAAGCAATAAAGTTTGCAAAATGGGCAATATCTCCTTCAATGCTCGCTTTTTCCAATGCTTCCATATACTTTGTCCTTCTTTCAACTGGAATTACTATCCAGTTGTATCCGCCTGAAATAAACAAGGTGTTCATTAAAAAACGTCCTATTCTTCCGTTTCCGTCCATGTAAGGATGTATATATACAAACATAAAATGTCCCAGGATAGCTCGAACACTTGCTTCATTTTCATTCTTTAATAGTTCAAGAAATACCGGCATCGCATCTCTGACTGCAGTTGGATTTAATGGAATGTGCTTTGATCCTTTGATGTAGACCCGGTTGGTCCTGTATCCAACCAGATCACCCGTAGTTAATAGTCCCACTGTAACGCTCGGAGCAAATAATTCCGTATACCACAATCTATGATCATTGGCTATTACATCAGCGGCATTGGCTCCTTCCAAAATCTTCCGTATACTTCGTTTTACAGCTTCAAATGCCTGGAAATATCCCCTGGCTGCCATTGCATTTTTCTGTTGTTCATCGGACTGGTCAGTATCAGGATTCCAGTTCCCACTTTGTACTTTCTCTATTAAATCATCAGTTACCTTGTATCCTTCTATTGATAAGGAATGATACGCATCCTGTTTATACTGGGCATTAATATACAGCATACATGCGTTAATATCCGATTGGATATTATCTGACTTTGGGAAGTTTTCTAATACAATCTCCCGCATCGAATTCCACATGAGTTTCAATCGAGCTGCGTAAGGAGAGCTTATCCGTGTATAAGGGATTGGAGCCTGGTTTTTAAATGGATCTGATTCTCTTATATCGTAGCCCAAACTTTTCATCGTATTTACAATTTGATTAGCAGCTTCATTGTTCCCAATATTACGTAAAGCTCCTGCAAGTCGGCCTGCTTTAGTTGATTGTCCCTTTTCAATTAATAATCTCAATAAATCCGATGCATCAGGTATCAAGGATAGACAAGTCCTAACAGTAATACTATCAGTTTTATAAAAATCAGGACTACATTCTATTAATGCCTCTTGCAGAGAATATAGATTTAAACCAAATTGATCTTCTGTATTGATAGGATTGGCAAGGTTAGATTGAAAATATAAAATTGATGTATTATGTAAAAGTCTAACGATATTATTCTGTTCTTTCGTAATCTTCATTATTACCTGAGTTGGAACTGGAGAATTACCGCTATAAAACACTAATGACTGATCAGGAGATAAACACCAGTCTTTACCAAACCTGGAATTGGCATAAGCAGAAATGAAATACCAGAATGAGGTGTGCCAGTTTGTTGTATCACCTGGTATGTTATCCGGACGGGAAGAGATGTACCATCCTTTCATTACCTCTTGCAGGAATCCATTTTTTCTTAATCTTTCCAAATGTGTCCGGGTTAAATCAGATGACTTTACAATGGCAAGACCATTTTGGTTTTGTAACTTCTGTAATTCCATTAAAGAATCTGCCAGTTTTTCTTGAACATTTGCCATATCGCTGATTTTTTATTCTCTAGTAGCTGCGCAATATTACTATTTTATCCTGCTGTGATGAATCTACATTATTATGTTGTGCGCATTCTATTATATATTGCCGTGCTATTACTATTTTATTGTACAATATTAGTGTTTGTGAACCAATTAAACAACTATGAGGATTATTATTTTTTCTAATACCATTTTTTGTCGGGAAGGTTCCGTTTTATCGGAGACCACACTTTCTGGCAGATATTACTAATTTCGTAAAAGATGAAAAAATAAGCTTTAACTTCCGGTTAAATTTTTGAGTCTCATGTTTAGAAAATACTTCAGATTAATGCATTTGCTAGTCTTATGCTGTGCCAGCAGTATATGTTTCCATGCTGTTCCTGCATTCTCCCAGGATGCTCCTGCCTACGATCCTTCTGTTCCGGAGCCCACCTTGTCAGGCATTAGCTATGGAGAGCACGAGCGGCAGATCCTTGATTTCTGGAAGGCAGACTCAAAATCCCCGTCACCCCTGGTATTTGTTATTCACGGTGGCGGATGGAAGGGGGGAGAGAAAGAAAGGGTGCATCGATTTGTCAATGTTCAACTATTACTGGATGAGGGTATTTCTGTGGTTGCCATTAACTACAGGTTGATGAAACATGCCAATGAGGAAGGAATCACCCCTCCCGTTAAGGCTCCCATGTATGATGCAGCCCGTGCGCTTCAGTTTGTGCGTAGCAGGGCAGGTGAATGGAACATCGACAATAAACGCATAGGGGCTGCCGGTGGATCAGCGGGAGCCTGTACAAGTTTGTGGCTGGCCTATCATAATGATCTTGCAGATCCGGACAACAAAGACCCTGTCAGCCGGGAATCCTCAAGACTCTGCTGTGCTGCTGTAATGGGACCGCAGACCACACTCGACCCTAAACAGATGAGGGAGTGGACACCCAACAGCCGTTATGGAGGCCATGCCTTCGGGAAAGAGAATTTTGAACAGTTTCTCGCAGATCGTGAAAGCATACTGCCCTGGATTGAGGAGTATTCCCCTTATGCTCTTGTAGGAAGTGATGATACTCCTGTTTATTTGTATTATAACAGGCCACCTGCCCTTGGCCAGGATCAGAAAGATCCGACCCACAGCGCCAACTTTGGAGTGAAACTAAGGGAACACTGTGAGAATGCAGGTGTAGAATGTGAACTTGTATACCCAGGTGCTCCGGGTGTTAAACATAAATCCACAACGGAATACCTTATTGCCGCCCTGAAAGGGACATCAGTGGCCGGGGATATTAAAGCTTCCGGGAAGCAGCCCAATGTCCTTTTTATTGCCATTGATGATCTGCGCCCGGAACTTGGATGTTACGGTGCCGGCCATATAAAATCACCCAACATTGACTGGCTGGCATCCCAGGGGGTCCTCTTCGAAAGGGCCTACTGCCAGGCACCCCATTGCGGACCTTCTCGATCATCACTTCTTACAGGCATACGAGCCCGCAATGATGCCCTCCATATGAATGTTAAGGAACTTATCCCCGGAGCCCTTACCCTGCCCGGAGCTTTCCGGCAGGCAGGTTACTACACCCTATGCAATGGTAAAATATATCACCAGCTCGATGATATGGCCGGGCAGAGCTGGTCTGAGCCTCCCTTTTCACTGGTAAACGGCAAAAAGGATAACAATCACCTTACATTTCATGATAAAGAGTCCGCCGCCTTCATCCTTGAAAAGAATCAGCGGGGACCTTTTTTCGAAGCTCCCGATGTACCCGACAACACATACATCGACGGTCAGACCTGCGATAAAACCATTGAAGATCTGAGCCGGCTTGCAAAGATGGAAAAACCCTTTTTCATGGCCTGTGGTTTTGTACGTCCCCACCTGCCTTTTTATGCTCCCAAAATTTACTGGGATATCTACGAAAGGGAGGAAGTTGCCATTGCGGAGAACCGCTTCAGACCAAAACATGCACCGGAAGCACTTACAGGCTCCGGAGAATTTCACAGCTACCACGACCGGAACATTGAGTACAACTCTGAAGAGTTTCACAAAATCGCCCGTCATGGCTACTATGCCTGTGTCAGTTATGCCGATGCCCTTGTCGGAAAGCTCCTTG
Source organism: Bacteroides sp. (assembly GCA_011053095.1). Taxonomy (GTDB): domain Bacteria; phylum Bacteroidota; class Bacteroidia; order Bacteroidales; family SM23-62; genus SM23-62. Next base: position 12,206 of record DRHS01000210.1, on the reverse strand, counting down.
CGACGCTCGATGAACTGGGGATTCGTGAGAATACCATCGTGGTGCTCTGGGGTGACCATGGATGGAACCTCGGCGAACACAACTACTGGAGCAAACATAATCTTTTACATACCAGCAAACATGCGCCCCTGATAATCACTGCACCGGGATTTGAGAAGAACCTCAAAACGGATGGTATTGTAGAACTGGTTGATATCTACCCGACTTTATGCGAATTAACGGGTATATCTTTGCCTTCGCAACTGGAGGGAACAAGCATGGTTCAGCTTATGCAAAATCCGGAACAACCCGGAAAGAAAGCAGCGTATACCAGGTGGCGAAACGGGGCCTCTGTAACGACCTCAAATTTCACCTACACCGAGTGGGACAATAAGCAGAGTATGCTTTTCGATCTGAGGAGGGATCCTGATGAGAATGAGAATGTCGCAGAAGATCCGAAGTATAAAGAAAAGCTTGAGGAGTTGAGTGAACTTCTTAGAGAAGGTTGGGACCTGTGAAAATAGTTTCATCATTGTATTAACATAAGGAGTCATTGGCTATGAAAAAATTTATCGTTTTAATGTTGTTTGTTTTTGGGGGACTTACCCTGAATGCCCAGGTTTTACAGGAACCGGAAGGATTGCTTTGCGACCTGCTTCGGGAACCATCTTCTGCTGTGATTACTAACAAAATCCCGGAGTTTTCATGGATATTCCCCCGGGCCGGCCACAAACAGGCAGCATACCGGATCCTGGTGGCATCCTCGCCTTTTTTATTATCGGAAGGGAAGGCGGATTATTGGGACAGTGAACGGGTGGGGGAGAATCATTCCGTAAATATCCCCTATAAGGGAAAAGAGTTAAATAGTAACGGTACTTACTGGTGGGCGGTAAAGGTGGAATCTGACATGGGACTGGAAAGTGCGTACAGCCTGCCCCAGCAATTCAATACCGGAAATTTTGACCGTTCTGATCTGGATTATCCGGGACAAAGTAAATGGATTGAACTCTCATCCAATAACTGGGTGTCGGAAGATAAACAGCGAGCATCGCTTGACTACCTCGATCCTGTTCAATTTTCGAAAAGGGATATGGGAGGCTATTTTATTGCTTTCAATAAGTCGGTAATAGGGACACTTACATTTCTGGCCACTGCAAAAGAAAATACTTCTGTAAGCCTTTATATGGGAGAAAGAAGGAATGAAGATCAAACCGTCCACAAAAATCCCGGCAAATCCAACATAGGCTTTCAGCAGATCGAGATGATCCTGCAAAAGGGGACCCATCATTATGTGGTGAAGATTAAGGAAAAGAATCCCAAGGGCTACCTGCATTCACAAAAACTGGCTCCGCATTACCCGGAAGTGATGCCTTTCAGGTATGTGGAGATCGTGGGACAGGAAGGGGCTTTTTGGATAGAAGAGCCAAAGCAGGCAGCCCTGTTCTATTATTTTGATGAATCCGCCTCTTCATTCACCTGTTCGGATGAAAACCTGATGAAGGTCTGGGATCTATGCAAGTATACTCAGAAGTCCACGCCCTTTTTAGGCGTCTATTGCGATGGGAACAGGGAAAGAATGCCCTATGAAGCAGATGCATATATTCAGATGCTGAGCCATTTCGCATGCGACAGGGAATATTCAATTGCCCGGTATACCATTAATTTTCTGCTGGATCATGCCTCATGGCCAACGGAATGGCAGATGCATATGGTCCTGATGGCCTGGGAATATTATATGCAAACCGGAGATATCAACCTCCTGAAGGAGCGGTACGAAGATCTGAAAAGAAAATCACTGATAGGCCTTACCGACGATACCGGACTCATCAGTACCAGAACCGGCAAGAAGACCGAAGCTTTTCTGCGATCACTAAATTTTCCGGGGAAAACGGAGCAATTCAGGGATATAGTGGACTGGCCGCAAAAAGGCGGATTTGGCGGGGTGAAGGGAGAAACCGACGGATATGAATATACCGATTACAATACCGTCGTGAATGCATTCCATAACAGATGCCTTGTATTGATGGGCAGGATTGCCGATCTCACCGGACATACGGATGATGTGGCATTTTTTGAAGAGAGGGCGGATAATCACAGGCTGTTGTTTAACGCTACATTTTTTAATGCGGAAAAAGGGATTTATAAGGACGGTGAAGCTACGGATCATTCCAGCCTGCACGCAAATATGTTCCCCATGGCCTTTGACCTGGTACCTGAAGAAAACATAAAGACTGTGTCTGAATTTATCAAAAGCCGTGGTATGGCCTGCAGTGTATATGGTTCACAATATCTACTGGAAGCACTGTATAATGGGGGAGAAGCAGATCATGCTTTTTCCCTTATGACATCCGACAGTAAAAGAAGCTGGCTGAATATGCTACGCGTAGGATCCACAATGACAACAGAAGCCTGGGATGAGTTTTTCAAACCCAACCTTACATGGAATCATGCCTGGGGATCTGCACCGGCCAATATAACCGCCCGCAAATTAATGGGAATTGAGCCCCTGAAGCCAACATTCAGCCTGTTCAGGATATCTCCGCAACCCGGAAACCTGCAAGAGGCGGACATTCGGGTGCCTACCATTCGCGGTCCGGTTGAAAGTCGACTCATTAACAAGGATAACAAATGGAAGATGGAAGTATCAGTCCCCGGCAACACAGAAGCAGAGCTCTGGCTGCCGGCTGCATTTGACAGGGTAATAATAAATAACAAAATAGCGGAACCGGAGAAAACCGAAGTATTTGCCGGCGGCAAAAGAAAAGTCTACAGATTAAGCAGCGGTGTTTACATAATTAATGCTCAAAACTCCTTAATAAGGTAAGAAGAAAAAGAAGGCTGGTAACTCCTTTTTAACGGTAAAAACTTTGATGGCTGGAGAGGTGTCAATAAAGATAACTTCCCTGAAATGGGTTGGGAAATAAAAGATAATTGTATTGCAAATACAGGAGAGCAGGGAGGAAGTATTATCACCGAAAAGAAATATGAGAATTTTGAATTGGTTTGGGAATGGCGCATGGTAACACCGGGGGCAAACTCGGGTTTGAAATATTTTGTTGCAGAACGCCCGGGAGATGAAGGAGGTTATGGTTACGGGACAGAATTTCAACTATTGGATGATGCAAACCATGAGTGGATGAAAACCGGTAAAATGAAACCAAATGATTACCATACACTGGGAGCAGCGTATGAATTGTACGAAGCATCACCGGACAAGAATCCAAAAAAACTGGGCAAATGGAACGAGTGCAGGCTGGTAAGTTATAATGGAAAAATTGAACACTGGCTCAATGGGGAAAAGATCTTGGAATACGACCGTTTTAGCGAGGATTTCAAAGATAGAGTATCTGCCAGCAAGTTTAAAGATGTGGAGAACTTCGGTTTACACGATAGCGGCCATATTTTACTGCAGGATCACAGCAGCGAGGTCTATTTCCGAAAACTGAGAATCAAAATTCTCTAAATTCAAAAATTCATATCATGAAACGCAGAAAATTCATCCAATACTCAGCAGCTGGTGTTGCCCTGGCTGCATCTGCCAGCACATTAAGTGGTGCAGAACATATTACGATGAAGCAAGCTGCCGGTATAGAGGAGTTGGATATTAGATCAGAAACCGATGTTCTTGTTGTTGGCGGTGGAACGGCGGGCAGCGTTGCGGCTATACAGGCAGCAAGGGCAGGTGCAAAAACATTTCTGCTGAACCGGGGCAGTCAACTTGGCGGCACAACAACAACCGGCGGGGTAGCTTTCCCGGGCCTGTTCCATGCCTGGGGAAAACAGATCATTTCAGGAATTGGCTGGGAACTGGTTGTCGATACTGTTTTTTTGGATGGTGGCAGTTTACCGGATTTTTCTGTTGAAATCAACAATACAAACGTACGGCACTGGAGGCATCAGGTACACGTCAACCAGTTTTTGTATGCCATCCTTGCTGAGGAGAAGTGTGAGAAAGCAGGCGTTGAAATTGCTTATTATGAATCTCCTCAAACCATCGCCAAAACAGACCAGGGATGGCAGGTCGATTGTACCGGATTTGGAACGCGGCGACGTATATTCTGTAAACAGATAATTGACTGTACCGGTGGTGCAGAAGTGGTTGGACTGCTGAAATTACCCCGGCTTCGTGAGGAGGAGACACAGCCCGGCTCCATGTTATTTCAATTGGATAAAGCAAATAATCCCGGACGTAAAAATGGTCCGGGAGCAGGTACCCTGAATGCCCTTTATGTTCATGGAGCCAATTCAGCCAATTCCCGAACCGTTACAGCAGCCAATCTGACAGGCCGTAAGGCCGTTCTTGAAAAAGTACGCAAGGAGAAAAAACGCCTGATGCATTTGCAGCCGGAAACTGCTTTCCGGGAGAGCTTCCGCATCCAGGGTGAAACCGTAATAACTTTGGAAGACTATACCTCAGGGCGGATATTTGACGATGCAGTCTGTTATGCATTCTATCCGGTAGATCTGCATACCAAAGATGGTGTAAGTCCACAACCACTGGCCAAGGGTAGAGTACCAACCATACCCCTGTCCGCTCTTATTCCGGAGGGAAGCCGCAATATAATCGTAGCCGGCAGATGTGTTTCCAGCGACCGCCTGGCAAACTCAGGTCTGCGTGTTCAGGCCCCATGTATGGCAATGGGACAGGCTGCAGGTGCCACAGTTGCATTGGCAGTACGAATGAAAACAACACCGCTAAAAGTACCACTGAATGACATCAGGGAAATGCTGGTTAAGAACGGGGCGATAGTTCCCAATGTGTAATGAATTATGATTATTACGGAATTGTAATGTGAATACCGGAATTCACTGATTGACATGAAAATGAAAAATAATGTGATTGAATAATGCCATGTACTTTCACACAAAATTAATAGCAATATCAACAGTCGTTTTGACTGTACTTTTATTGGGCTGTACACAAAAGCAACAAGAAGTCAGCTATTTTGATTTGCTGGCTGAGATCAATTATGATAGCCTGAAAGCTGGTTTTTACAATGTTACGCAAGAGGCTAAAATGCGAACCTGGTGGTTTTGGATGAATGGGATTGCAACCAAAGAATCCATCACCCAGGATCTGGAGGCCATGAAAGCCAATGGAATCGCAGGAGCAATACTTATTGATAATGGAGGAGATTATTCTCCTCCCGGGAATGTGTTTATGAGCAATGAGTGGAAGGAAAACTTTGCTCATGTCATCAAGGAAGCTGACAGATTGGGGATAGAGATAAGTCTGAACATTCAGAGCGGGGCAGGAGATCCGGGAAATCCCAATATAGAAGATGATAATGGCCTGAAAAAAATCACATGGAGCGAGCAGCAGGTAAGCGGGCCAAAGAAAATTGAGATTGAATTGGAAAAACCCCCCAATCAGATTTTTTATAAAGATATTACGGTACAGGCCTTTAAAAGTCCCCAATCAGATTTAAGAAAAGATGAACTGATAAAGAACTGGGGCGTAAAGAGTTTCAGTAATAAGGAGAGATGGAACCGGGATCTGGACAGGTACGATTTGAACCAGTTTTATGATAGGTATGAGGATGACGGAACAGTTCCGGCTATCGCAGAAAATGAAATCCTGGACCTGAGTACGCATTATAAGGACGGCAAAATCAACTGGGACGTGCCTGCAGGGGAATGGACTATTATTCGCTATGGTTATACTTCAACCGGAAAAAGAAACAGTTACGCCAGCGAAGGCTTCAGAGGCGGTTTATGTTACGATCCAATTCATAAAAGAGGAATAAATGCACAATGGAAGGATGTGGTAAAACCCCTGATTGACATTGCCAGAGCAAATGGCAACAGCCTGAAATATGTTCATGTTGACAGCTGGGAGATGAAGACAACAAACTGGACCAATGATTTTGAGGTCGAATTTACAAAACGCCGGGGATACGATATTGGTCCCTATTTGCCGGTGTTGACGGGGTATATTGTGGGAAGCCGGGAAATCTCCAATCGTTTTCTGGAAGATTTCCGAATGACAGTGGGCGATATGGCAGCCGATTATAATTACAGTGAGCTGCACAGCCTGGCACATGCAGAAGGTTTATCAATGCATTCAGAATCTGCCGGTCCCCACCTGCCACCCGTCGATGGCTTAAAGACTCTGGGAATAAACGATATCCCAATGGGAGAATCATGGGCCAGGGCAAATACACACCGTACCACAGAAGCAAAAAGGTTACATGTAAAGTTAGGGGCAAGCGCAGCACATATTTATGGGAAGCGGTTTTTCGCTGCAGAAATTCCCAGCTCTGTGGGTCCGGTTTGGGAACGAAGCCCGGCTGATGTGAAAATTGTTTTAGACAGGGGGTTTTGCAGCGGTGTAAACCGTGTGAACTGGCATACCTACACTTCATCGCCCGATGAATATGGACTGCCGGGCATAGAATATTTTGCCGGAACACACCTGAACAGGCATGTGACCTGGTGGAAGGAGTCAAAAGCTTTTATCGCTTACATTAATCGTACACAACATATGCTGACACAGGGGATCCATGTGGCTGATGTATTGGGCTACCTGGGAAGCGGAGTTCCACTTTTTGGCTTTCTGGACGATGACCGTGGTGATATCCCTCCGGGTTATGCATGGGATATGTGTAACAGCGATGTACTCCTGAACCGGGCTGGTGTAAAAAACGGATGTATTTTCCTGCCGGATGGTAAAAACTATACAGTATTGGCTTTATCCGGCCATAAAGATATCTCTCTTCCGGTTCTGAAAAAGATAGAAGAAATGGTAGAGCAGGGAATAGTTTTGGTAGGCAATCCGCCGGAAAGAGCTTCCGGACTAAGCGACTTCCCTCAATCGGACGATGAACTTAAAGCCATCGTAAAAAGACTCTGGGGGGATGTGGATGGTGTGAACACTTTTATGAATGAGTATGGAAAAGGAAGAGTGTATGCAGGAAGAACGGTAGCCGAGGTACTCAAGTTGGAAAAAATCAGACCGGATTTATCATGGGAACCAAAGGAAGATATTGACCTTGAATATATTCATCGCAGCTCTGATGATGTGGATATTTATTATGTGCTGAACAAATGGGCATGGAAAGGGATCAAGGATCTGGAACACAGGAACCTGCCAGCTTTACCCGATAGATATGTCCAAACAAATTGTTCATTCAGAATCGCCGGGGATAGAAAGATTGAGCGATGGGATCCTGTTACCGGAGAGATTACTCCAGTAAAAATATATGAACAAAATGATGGATATTATACACTTCCTCTGTCACTCGAACCTGAGGGAGCTGCTTTTTTTGTATTTACAAGAGCAGAAAAGGAATCAAATATTACTCGTATTTCTAGAGATGGCAAGGCCTTGACAGCAGGAAATACCCCGTTAGAAGTTGGAGCCTCAGGCGTTTTTGTAAGAGGTAATCAATTGGAAGTATTTGATAAAGGGGAGTACAAGCTTACAGAAGTTGGAGGAAAGGAAATTACCATTAGTATTAATGCCAATAGTGTTGACAAAGAAATACCAGGCCCCTGGCATGTAACTTTTCAGGAAAAGCCTTTGCTGGGTGAACCATTTGAGGACGTTTTCAATGAGTTAATTTCCTGGACTGAATCAGATAAACATGACATTAAATATTTCTCCGGCACAGCACTTTATAAAAAGAGTTTTACCATCAAAAGAAATCTTATCTCAAAAGGAAGGACTTATCTTCACCTTGGAAAAGTAGGAGATATAGGTACTGTTAAACTCAATGGCATGGATGTGGGTACGTATTGGAAACCTCCCTATATTGCCGATATTACTGAATATCTGAAAGAAGGTGAGAATAATCTTGAAGTTTCTGTAAGCAATTTATGGATCAACAGATTGATAGGTGACGAAAAATTGCCTCCCGAAGAAAGGAAAACCTCTACCAATCTGGTAAATGAAAAAGGTCGTTATGACAAACTAACCAAACCTGATGCGGATAAATATTTGAGGGTATCGGGTTTGATTGGACCGGTGAAAATCCGGTTTTCTGAAATCAAATGAGAATATCTGAATTAACAAGTTTATTAATATTACCGGTATTCTGTGTATTGTGCTTTGGAACAGGCTGTACCGGGAGAGAGGCTGAAAAACCCAATATTGTCTTTATAATGGCTGACGATATGGGATATGGGGACGTAAGTTCCTATAATCCGGAATCGAAAATTCAGACCCCGAACATGGACAGAATTGCAGCGGAGGGTTTGATATTCACCAATGCACATACTCCTTCCTCGGTTTGTTCACCAACACGTTATGGTCTGTTAACCGGAAGATATTGCTGGCGCACCCGGTTGCAAAAATGGGTTCTGGCTGAATTTTACGGAGATACCCCCCTGATCGAAGAGGACCGGATGACGATTGCTTCCATGCTCAGGGATAAAGGGTATGAAACAGCCTGCATAGGTAAATGGCATGTCGGGATATCATGGAATACAAAAAATGGCAGGCCTGCATCCTATGAGGAGGAAGAAAATATTGATTTTACAAAACCCATTATTGGGGGACCCCTGGTACGCGGTTTTGATTATTTTTTCGGAACCGCCGGATGCTCTACCAGTGATCCGCCCTATTGTTTCATTGAAAACAACAAAACCATTTCGATACCAGGGGTGATGATACCTGAAGAGATTGACAGGATGCCGGGGGTTGTTACCGGATTGATGGCATCAGACTGGTCACAGGAAGACGTTGATGTGAAGTTAACTGAGAAAGCCGTAGAATTTATTGAAAGCCATCAGGCAAAAAGGCCTGATGATCCTTTCTTCCTGTATTTTGTACCCTCATCTCCACATATTCCATGGCTGGTGCCTGATTTTATGGCAGGTAAAACGGAAGAAGGTCCCCGGGGGGACCTGGTGGCACTGGTGGACTGGTGCGTTGGACAGATAACGGAGGCGCTCAAAGCCCACGGACTGGAGGATAATACTCTGCTGATCATTACAAGTGATAATGGGCCACGAAGAGGTGCTAACGCACATAAATCTGCCGGTGAATTCAGGGGTTTTAAGGCAGATATTTGGGAAGGAGGGCACAGGGTTCCGTTTATCGCGAGATGGCCGGGAAAGATCAATCCGGGAACAGTAAGTAATGAGATCCTCAGCCTGACCGATATGATGGCTACTATGGCTGCTCTAGTTGGTGCGGAACTGCCGGATAATGCAGCCGAGGACAGTTATAATGTCCTGGGTGCTTTGCTTGGTGATGAAACGGCTGAAAATAAAATGCGGCCCCGGATCTTCCATTCAGTCAATGGTGTCTTTGCAGTTCAGCAGGGAGATTGGAAGTTGATTCAGGGAACAAAAGGACCGGGTTCAGGGAAAGATAATGTTAAGCCCGATTCACTGTTATTGACCGGCCAGTTGTATAATATCAGCAGGGATCCTGGTGAACAGGCTGACCTCTGGGATGATTATCCCGAAAAAGCAGAAGAGCTGAACAAAATACTTGAAAAGATAAAATCTCAATAGACATGAAGGATACTAAACCTGCATTTAAATTCATCAATATGAAAAAATCCATTGTATTAATCCTGCTTACAACACTGTTGGCAAGCTGTAATCAAAAAACTGAACAAATTACGGAAAAACCAAATGTCATAATTGTATTTATCGACGATGAAGGTTATGGCGATGTCGGCTGTTACGGAGCGACAGGCTTTGAAACTCCGAACCTGGATCGGATGGCGGCTGAAGGAATGCGTTTTACAAATTTCTACTCGGCCCAGGCAGTATGCAGTGCTTCGCGTGCGGGACTGCTAACGGGATGCTACCCTAACAGGATAGGGTTCTCGGGAGCATTGTTTCCCTGGGACACGGTCGGTATAAACTCTTCTGAATGGACCATTGCCGAAATGTTAAAGGAACAGGGCTATACGACTGCCTGTTTTGGAAAATGGCATCTGGGCTGGCAGAAGGAATTTCTTCCACTGCAGCATGGTTTTGATGAATACGTGGGACTGCCCTATTCGAACGATATGTGGCCAAACAGCAATGTTACCGGTGAAAGACTTCCTGAAGGTAAGGGTCGTGGAAATTATCCGGAGCTACCCCTGATTGTTGGAAATGAAATTTCAGAAAGAATTACAAGCCTGAAAGACCAGGATAAACTCACGACTCTCTACACCGAAAAAGCCGTTGATTTTATCAACCGGAATGCAAAAAACCCATTCTTTTTATATGTTCCTCATACCATGGGGCATATTCCGCTTGGAGTCTCAGATAAGTTCAGGGGGATGAGCGAGAAGGGGATGTATGGCGATGTAATGATGGAAATAGACTGGTCGCTTGGTGAAATTGCCGCAGCATTGGAAGAAAACGGCCTGAAGGATAATACGATCCTGATTTTTACCACGGATAACGGTCCCTGGCTGAACTTTGGGAATCATGCCGGTTCGGCTGGTGGACTCAGGGAAGGAAAGACCACCACCTGGGAAGGGGGACAAAGAGTGCCTTTTATTATTCGCTGGCCGGAAAGTATTCCCCCCGGAACGGTTTGTAACAAACTGGCCTCTGCAATTGACCTCCTGCCAACATTGGCTGCTATCTCCGGCGGCAGCCTGTCTGAAAATAAAATCGACGGGGTCGATATTGGTTCCCTTTTAAAGGGAGATTTCAATGCGGAACCCCGCAATACCATTCTGTACTATCTTGGTGAAAATAACCTGAACGCTGTCCGGAAGGGGAACTGGAAGCTTGTCCTTCCCCATACTTATCGCTCTTACAATACAGAACCCGGGAACGATGGTCACGGGGGAAGAAGAATCCGGACGGTTGTGGAAGAACCCGAACTGTATAATATGATGCGCGATCCGGGGGAACAGTATAATGTGATTGAATATCATCCTGAAAAGGTCAGCGAAATAATGGCTGAGGTGGAAAAAGCCCGCAATGAATTGGGAGACTTAAATATAGGACAGGAAAAAGGAAGCGAAAACAGGGAGATTGGCAAATTGAAAAATTAAAAAATGAAACATAAAATCAGATTGCTGATATTGATTTTAATACCCCTGTTGGTAAATACTTGTTCAGATAATCCGGGCCTGCCTTCTTATTTAAAGGATTATCAAAAAGAGTACCGGGAAAATCCCCGGGAAGCCAATATTAAATGGTTTAAAAACGCTGAATACGGACTGTTTATTCATTATGGATTGTACAGCCTTCTGGAAAAAGGGGAATGGGTTCAATTGAGGGATACAATTCCTGTTGCAGAATATGCAAAATTGAAAGACCGCTTCACTGCCGAAAACTACGATGCGGATAAGATAACAGATGTTGCAATTAAGGCTGGAATGAAATACATCACAATCACCTCAAAACATCACGACGGATTCTGTCTGTTCGAGACGGAGGCGACCGATTTTAATGTATTGAATTCTCCCGCGAAAAGGGACCTGATCAAGGAACTTTACGATGCATGCGAGAAAAAAGGACTGGGCTTATTTTTGTACTATTCCTATGGTTCAGACTGGAAACATCCATATTTCTATCCCCGTGAAAGTGGCGGAAGATCCGCAAGGCCAGCTTATAAAGAAGCACAACCCGAATACAAGTTTGAGAAAGATGAGGATTTTAAAATCTATGTCAACTTTGTTCATGAGCAACTGAAAGAATTACTCACACAATATCCCAATATAGCTGGAATATGGTTTGATCCTATTATGGGTTATTACTTCCGACCCGATTTATTTCCCATTGACTCAACCTATGCACTGATACGAAAAATTTCTCCGCATGCCTTGATATCATTCAAACAAGGGGCAAATGGAGAAGAAGACTTTATGGCACCGGAACGAGGAGGAAGTGCTAAAGTTGGCAAACAATTTGAGGTTGCGAAAATAGCCTACGAAAAGAACAAAGATAAGCCAAGAGAGATTTGCAATACACTTCAACCGCGTGCATGGGGATACAACAAACAGTACGATGGAAATCACAAATCAGCAGACGAAATCATTGAGATGTTAAATGATGCAAAAGCGGCAAACGCCAATCTCTTATTAAATGTAGGGCCAAAAGGTGATGGTTCTTTTCCGGAAGAGGACGAAAATGCGTTAATAGAGGCAGGCAGGAGGCTAAAAGAGGAAATGGAAAAATGAGTTGGTCCAAAACGGGCACTTGTCCACCAATCAAGGCGTTCAGTTTTTTGTTCGGGCGTTTCATCCCAGATCTTTTTTTTACGCAAATGACAGGTTCGACAGCTGAACCGCAATAATCAATCTTAGGATTAGTCTTTTCCC
>DRHS01000209.1 GCA_011053095.1 Bacteroides sp. | reverse complement strand
CCTGTTTGTCCTGTTAAACCCATTCTTCAGCCAGTACCTGTCCCTGTACACCAACCTGGATGGCCTTTATGGGAACCTTTCGCTGAGCCTGAGATACCGCAGTCTGCACCAATTCCATTAGTCCCCCGCAACAAGGAACCTCCATGATCATAACCGTCAGGGTATTAATCTGGCTCTGATCGATAAGGGCTGTTATCTTTTGCTGATAAACTTCCTGCTGGCTGTCAAGTTTAGGACAGGCTATCACAAGGGATTTGTTACGGAGGTGTTTGGAATGGAAATCCCCCATGGCATAGGCAACACAATCTGCTGCTACCAGCAGGTCAGCTCCCTGGAAATAACCGGCTGCCGGATTGATAAGGTGGAGCTGAACGGGCCACTGCCTCAAAGAAGAAGGCTGTTCCACCGATTCGTTTACAGTCTCTCCTTCCGGCTGAAAAGACATTTCTCTTGAACCCATGCATCCGCATCCTTCATCGCTTTCCATTTTTACAGGAGCAGGGGCGCCTGCAATGCCTGCAGCGGCAGCAACAACGGGAGCAGCAGCTGCGGGACCAGTAAGGCTCTCGCGCTTTCCGTGACCATGTATTTCCTGGATGACTTCTACCGGATTGAAATCCAGCTTTTCCTTGTTGTTCAGCAAAAACTGAACACCCTCTTTCAGAAATGTATGTTCCTGGTGGTCTTTCAGATGTTTCATATGTGCCACAACAACGTTCTTACCCTTCTGTATCATTTCCTTCATAACGGCTACCTCATTGTATGCTTCCGCCTCCCTTTCTTCAATTGTCAGGGCATCCTGGGGACAATGACCTATGCATGCTCCCAGTCCGTCACACATCAAATCTGATATGAGCACTGCCTTCTCATCAATTATCTGCAAAGCCCCTTCATGGCAATTTGGTATACACAGCCCGCAACCGTCACACTTCTCGTTGTCTATTTTAATTATTTCCCTTTTCATGATTATGATATTGTAATTATGGTTAATTAAGATTGTACTTGTTTTCGTATGGCTTTTATTTCACTTATCATCCTGTTCGAATAAAACTCTCTGAACTTTTCGTCAAATTCAGCTGGCAGGTTCCCGAATACACATGTTTCAAAAGGACATTTTTCTTCACTTATTCCGCAGTAATGACTCTCTTTGCGACCCTCGATCAGTTCAATGATCTCTAGCAGGCTAACTTCAGCGGCTTTCCTGCGGATTTCGAAGCCTCCCTTAGGACCGCGACCTGATTGCAGATAGCCGTGCTTAACCAGGGTCTGCATGACTTTTGCAATATGGTTCTTTGAAAAACCTGTTTCTTCAGATAGGCGGTTAACATTCAGAGGGCCCTCCGAATCCGCAACAAGTGCAAGACTGTGGATGGCTATTGATGATGCTTCTGAAATCGATGGAAACCTGTTCATATCTGTATTTAGGTATTTGAGTACTCAAATATAGATATAAAATTAATTCCAGGCAAATTTCGAGAAAAAATAAGGCTTTAGCCCGGATTGGTTCAGGCCTGGCTGAGGACTTGTCAGGCCCTTTTCAGTCTGTATTGTCTGGAGAGATATCGGACCGGAAGCCATGCTGCCAGAAACCCTATTCCCAGCACTGTGAAGAATACCATTACCACATCCATGAACTGGAACACTACCGGGTAGGCATCAATAATAAAAGAACCCGAACCGGTAAGTTTGATAATCCCATACTCCTGCTGCAGCCATGAGATCAGGGAGCCGAGGATAATTCCAATGAAGGCTCCCGTAAGTGAGATCAACCAGCCCTCTATAAGGAAGATCCTCTTTATCAGTGAGGCGGAGGCACCGAGGCTGTCAAGGGTATCGATATCACCCTGCTTATCAAGGATGAGCATGGTCAGTGAGCCAATAATATTGAATGAGGCAATGATCAGGATAAACGAGAGTATAAAGAAGATGGCCCATTTCTCGGCTTTCATGATCCTGTAAAAAAGTTCATTCTGTTCATTTCTGTTTTTTACCAGGAATCCTGTCCCCAGAATGTCCTGTATCTCCTGCTCGGCGAGAGATTTATCAATTCCTTCCTTGAGACTGATCTCAATGGCGCTTACCTCGGTACTGTACCGAAGGAGTTCTCTTGCAAATTGGAGGGGTACCAACAGGTATCTTGAATTGATCTCCTGTTCAATGCTGAACATGCCGGATGGAAAAATAAACTTGCGGCTGATGGCCTGCTCGGGATTCATGGAAATATTTCCCTGGCGCTTTATTACATATATATTAATAGGATTGAGGAAATTTAGTCCAATTGCCAGGTGGTAGGCCACTCCTATTCCCACTACAGCTTTCGGTCTGTTTTTTTCCCACAATGAATAATCCCCATCCACAATCATACTGTCAATCCCTGTGACGTGATGGAAATTATCGTCCACACCTTTCACCGTAGCTATATGCTGCCTGTCTCCGTAACGTAAAAGGACATTTTCCTCGAGTACCTCAGAATACCAGGCAACCGATGAATGCTTTTCTATTTTTTCGAATGGATACTGGCCGGGATCAAAGGTCTTTCCCTCAACAATGGTAATTCGGATCTCAGGGTCGAAAGAATTATAGAGGGACTTGATTATACTATCAAATCCATTAAACACCGAAAGAATTGTGATCAGGGCCATGGTTCCGACGGCAACCCCTGCAATGGATATTCCCGAAATGATATTGATGGCATTCTGGGATTTCTTCGCCAGCAGGTATCTTCTCGCTATATAAAATGGCAGGTTCATTGAATGGGTACAGTCTATTTCACGGCTTTCACAATCAGTCCGGTGCCGGTTTTGTGTTTCAGCGATACGTCAAGGAAATTCAGGACCAGGCTGAATGGGAATGTTATAAGATAATAAAAAGGCAGCAGGAGATAGAATATTTTACCTGTATTCAGCATCACGATGGGGTATTTCATTGAAAGTCTCCATGAGATCTTTCCGGGCCATCCATAGGAATACTTTGGATAGACCTCTGAAAATCCTGCAGAACGGAGTTTTTCTTCAATTTCCCCGATGTTGTATCCATCCCTGACATGTTCTTCGATAAAGGAATCATCGTGATCGTCATGCACATCCGATCCGCCCTGGTCAGAAGGAGTGGAGATCAGCAGGACGCCTCCTTTTTTCATTGAGAAAACATAGTTTTTGAAAACCTGCACATCTTCAAGAATATGTTCCATCACATCAACACAAAGTACAACGCTGTATTTTTCTTCTTCCCTGAATTTTGTCAGATCGCCGATTTCAAAATGCACCTGTTCTCCTCGTCCGGTCTTTTCAAAGAACCGGTTGCAATCATCAATTTGCTCCTCCTTAACATCCACCCCTTTTATTATCCAGTCACGTGACAGGCCAGACATAAACCAGCTGTACTGTCCGAACCCGGAACCGGCATCCAGTACATCTGCTGTGCGACCAATAATCCGCCGGGTTTTCCTGAGTTCCCGTTTAATATGCCATGCCCTGAGCAGCAGCAGGTCAAGCAATTTGTAAAACAGTTTGCGAAGGAACGGCTTGCGGTTAAAAATTTCGCCGAGGCCTTTCTTTATGGGATCATATTTCATTTAAAACTTCTTGGGTAATCATCCAATGCTTTCGGCCACTTTCAATGGCATCGAGCTGCACCGGATGGTCTTCTATTCATTAAGTAATCTGTCAATATTATCTATATAATCAAGGGAATCATCGAGGAAAAAATTCAGTTCCGGTACCCCGCGCAACTGGTGCCGTATCCTGTTGCCAAGTTCATAACGAATATGTGATACTTTATCCTCCATGATATTTTCAAAATCCTCTTTTAAAAGGGCTGGAAAAATGCTGAGATGTATCCTTGCCTTTCCCAGGTCAGAAGAAATCTCCACCCTTGTAACGGTGGTCAGTTTCCCGGAAAACATACCGCTTCCTTCCCGCTGGAAGATTTCTCCCAGTTCCTTTTGCAGCAGCCTGGATACTTTATTTTGTCTTTTAGATGCCATGGCCAGGATTATTTGTTAATGACTTTAGGCACTTTGAAAAACCTGCCCGTTTTCCCGGGGGCATTCAGCATGGCCTCATCATGAGTTATGGAATTCACGGCTTTGTCCTCCCTGAGTACATTTTTATTATCCGAGAGGTAGATCAGAGGTTCAACATCTTCCGTGTCCAGCTCCTTCAGTTTTTCCACAAAAGTAAGGATCTGTTCGAGATCCTGGCGGATCTTTTCCTTCTCCTCATCACCGAATTCCAGGCTGGCCAGTCCGGAAATCTTCTCTATCATCTTATCATCAATCTTCATGTCCTGATATTCAGAACCGTAAAATTAATAAAATCCACCATTATCTGCTTTCAGGCCCTAAAGCTTTGCATCGAAAAATAGCCTGCCCCATAATCAATTGGTAATTTTTGGCACGACATTTGCAATTGAATAAGTGACAGTTTAACCAACATATACCCGATAGAAGTTTTCGGGGCAACCGGGTCCACAGACCCGGTTTTTTTATGCCTGTCTGACTAGCTAGAACGGGCGGAATCCGATGATCTCGCGTACTTCTTTCAGGGTTTTTGAGGCCGAGGCGCGGGCTTTTTCCCTTCCAAGTGCGACAGCTTTCCGGATGTAGGCATCGTCTGCCAGTATCTCGTTTATCTTTTCGCGCAGGGGGGTTGTAACCATAATAATATCCTCAGCCAGTTGTTTTTTCATGTCTCCGTAGCGGATCTGGCAGGTATTGTACTGTTCCCTGAAATGGCTGACAGTATCTTTGGTTGAAACAATATCCATCAGGGTAAAGAGGTTGGCGATGGGTTCGGTCATTTCCTGGTTTTCTTTCGTGGGACCGGCATCCGTCACCGCCCGCATTACTTTTTTGCGTATCGCCTCGGGCTCATCAACAAGATAGATCCCATTACCTGAAGTTTTACCCATCTTTCCCTGTCCGTCGAGTCCGGGCACTTTCAAAAGGGCCTTCCCGAAATTAAATGGTTCCGGCATATGGAAATATTCTACCCCGTACATGCTGTTGAAACGCTTGGCAAACTTACGGGTCATCTCCAGGTTCTGCTCCTGGTCTTTTCCTACGGGAACCTTATGTGCACGGTGGATTATAATATCCGCAGCCATTAATACAGGATAAGTCAGGAGTCCCGCATTAACATTTTCCGGCTGTGTGCGGATCTTGTCCTTAAACGTGGTAGTCCGCTCCAGCTCGCCCATATAGGCATTCATATTCAAAAGGAGATAAAGCTCGGATATTTCGGGCACATCGCTCTGAACGTAGAGGGTGGACTGTTCGGGGTCTATTCCCGCGGCGAGGTACTCTGCGAGGACGGCCCTGACATTGGCATGCAGGTCACCGGGCTTGGGATAGGTCGTAAGTGAATGCAGATCAGCCACAAAGAAGTAGCAATTATAGTCCTTTTGCATTTTTACGAAATTGGTAACTGCACCAAAATAGTTACCAAGGTGAAGGTTCCCTGTTGAGCGTATGCCGCTTAATACTGTTTCCATAATATCGTTTTTATCAAATCGCTTACAAAACTATATAAAATGTACGTCAAATAATGAATCGGGCGTAGATAAAAACGCGTGATTTCACCTGCAAAAGCCAGGTGGTATACCGTTCCCTTGCAACCATTATTGTTGTATAATTGTCTATTCAACAGTGAATTATATAGCGTTGGCGATTGTTGAAAAAAAAGATGATCAATATCAGCAATATTGGATATCTTTTATCACTGATTGTAAACTGGTTATATTCAGTTTATTGCAGTAACTTTAATATTCCGCGGGGGGAAGAAATGTCCGGCGGGATATAATGGTATGTTATAAATACAAAATAGCGGAAAGTAGAAGCGGATAAATGAAGTCCATAAACCATATTCTTGCACCTATTGCTGCACTGATTTTTGCATTTTCAATTGCGGGGGAGCAGGCGTATTCTCAGATGAGCATTACGGTATCAACTACAGAGGTTACCTGTGAAGGCGATAGTGATGGCTCTGCCTATATTAGTAATATTACAAATGGGTTACCGCCATATACCTATGAATGGTGGGACGAGAGTGGACTGCGGCCTGAGACAACTGATTCTATAACCGGACTTCCCGGCGGCAACTATACCTGCATTGTCCGGGACGCTACTGCTGTGCCCGGACCTCAGTTTGCTTCAGATGATGAGAATGTCGATGAAGCTCTGGTCATTAAAATCAATAATGTCAATACTACACCCACAGACTGCTTCGGAGATAGTACGGGGTGGATGTTAATCATCGCAATCCATGGCAAGAGCCCAAGGGAATATTCCATTGATACAGGTAAAAATTTCCAGCCGAGTCCCTTCTTTTTTAATAAGCCAGCCCGTGATTACAGTATAGTTGTAACCGATGCCAATGGCTGCGATGTCTCCTGGGGTTCAAATCCTGCTACGATTAATGATGCAGCCCCAATCCTGATCACCAGTGTTGATTCTACACATGTGACCTGTGATACAGATGGGGATGGAATCATCGATGTGGATGCTGGCGGCGGTGCGGCACCCCTTATCTACGACATCATCGGGTCCGCGCTCCCGGACAATGGAACGGGGATTTTCTCTCCCTTGGGACCGGGTAATTATTCAGTCGATGTCACCGATCAAAACGGCTGTGGCCCTTTCAATACAACAAACATTGAAATATTAAATCCTGACCCGATAACAATCTTATCCGAGGACACAACCAACATTACCTGTAACCTTGCCGATGATGGTACCATTACCGTGGAAGGACAGGGGGGGACAGGCACACTGTATTATACCCTGAACCCGGACGCCATTACCAACACTACGGGATTTTTCCCGGGGATTGACCCCGGAGCGGCCTATTCTGTAGATGTCACGGATGACAACACTTGTCCAATTGCAACCGCCGGACCATGGGACTTCCTGGAACCTGACCCCATAACCATTGCAGATACCACCCTGGTTGATGTGGACTGTAACCTG
>DRHS01000208.1 GCA_011053095.1 Bacteroides sp. | reverse complement strand
GGGAGTAGAGCCCGACGGTGAGTATGCCATCACCTATGATGTGGTGAACCAGCTTATCAATACTACCAACCAGGTACAGAGTGTAGACTACACGTTCCGTTACCGCATTGATGATACACGCAACGGAGGCATCCCATGGTGTGATCACGGCATAGACACTACTATCACGATCTATGTCAACCCGACTCCGGTATTGAGTGTAGACATTGCGGATACTATATACTGTGACAGCAGCAGTTATATAATATCCATATCAGATTTACTATTGAATGTAGAAGGTGTAAAAGTATATGACCTAATGACTACAACAACGGATTCCAGGGTTGAGGGTATTCAGGATGAAGGCAGATATGCTGCTGGATTTGATATTACAGATACACTTGTTAATAATACATATGAATATCAGGTTGTAACCTATACATTCAAGGCCAGAATTATTGACGATAGAACTGGTGGTGGCAGTTTCGGAGAATGTGATCAGGGAGGAGATACTACAATTGCAATCTACCTAAATCCCACTCCTCGTATAACTGTACAGGTTCCCGATACATTATACTGTAACGAGGAGCCGGTAGAATTTACAATAACTACTCTAACATCAAATGTTATTGGTACGACTGCATATGATCTGGATCCTATAATACCACCGGATATTTCAGGAGTTAGTCCATCTATAACCTATGCGATTGAAAGTTTCACCGATACAATCCTGAACAGTCATAATGATCAGGTCAGGATGATCGAATACCGATTCAGGCCCAGAATTATTGATATCAGACCCGATGGATCTGATTGTGATTATGGAATTGACACTACGATACGGATATATGTTGCTGCTACACTGAATGATTCGCTTGAAAGTGCGAAAGTATGGACCGGAGGATTTGATCTGAGATGTCATGACCAGCAACTAGAATATGGTGGAGCAGACAGCGCAGGCATTGATCTAGCCAGATGGGGAGGTTTCGGATATTTACCAGGGTTTAATTATGAATACATCTGGACTGGGGAAGTTGATAATGTTAATGCCCAGAATCAGAGAAACTTGAGCAAAGGCTTTTATTCTGTTGAGATCCGGGACAATGAGGATTGCGTCACATACGATACCATCGAACTTATCCAACCTCCAAAATTCTATGCATTGATAGACAGTGTATCAGACAATGAATGTGGTGGTGGTGCTAAAGCAATAATTCACACCTTTGTTGATGGAGGAAATACAGGTTATGATTTTACCTGGTATGAAGAAGATGACGGCTTTATTAGTAAGGAGCAAAGTCCAACAGGACTAAAGCAAGGAGTATATAGTCTTTATGCATATGACACAAACAGGTGCTATGCTGTCGCGGATACATTTGTTGTTGATCCTAGAAATATTACCGCTTCCACAGATAGGTCCTATTATGGACCTTATCAAATTGCTTGTTATGGTGATTCAAATGGCTCTATCGAAGTTACTTATGTCGAAGGTGGTGAAGGAGTGAGTTTGGAAGACTATATATATAAATGGTATCGGAATCCGGATTACAGCAATCAATTTGGAGAAGGATTGAGACAGGATAGCTTGCCCGCGGGTACTTATTATCTCACTGTTGAGGATTCACTGGGTTGTTATGAACCTCAGAATCCAATACTCCTCCGGCAGCCCGAGCCGATAGAGTTTGACACGATAGATATTTTGAATCATGGGCGAGGTTTCGAAATTGATTGTTTCGGGAACTATACAGGATCAATAAGAATTGTTGATAATGCTGGTGATCCGGAAAGAATAGCTCGTATACACAATTATAAATGGTCAACACCCGATGGAAATGTCACAGATGCCACATCCCAGAACCAGGAATTCTTACCCGCAGGAACTTATTATGTAATAGTAACAGATTCGGTGCAAGGCCTTAACCTGGATCTTTGTAGCCATGTGGATACTTTCATTCTGGAGCAACCAGACTCAATAGGATTACAATCTAACAGGTCGAATTATAACGATTATAATATTTCATGTTTCGATGGTTCAAATGGGTGGATTGCAGTTGATGTCTCCGGAGGATTCGATTATGCTCCTTATACCTACAACTGGACATATCTAAATAATGGAACTCCACTTGATGAGGATTCAGATTCTATAGTTCAACTAAGAGCGGGATACTATCAACTTACTACCGGTGATTCCCTAAATTGTACAAGAACGGACACTTTCTTACTTGACCAACCGGATTCACTATTTGTGGATTGGCAATCAGTAAAATATAATGGAAGGGATATTACCTGCTATGACTCTACTGATGGAGCGATCCTCTCGACAACAGTTGGTGGTGGGATTGAGAACTATACTTATAGCTGGGTACGAAATAGTAGTGGATGGGGTTCGACTGAAGCTCAGCCAACCGGATTAAAGGCTGATTTTTATAGACTAACTGTGACAGATGCGAATGGATGTCTGGCATTTTATGAGGATAGTATTAGATCACCACATCCGTTGGTTATTGGGACTCTTGATCCATTGGATCCAAAATGTTCCGGAGCCTGGAATGGTGAGATATTCATAGATTCTATTTCAGGTGGTACTGCTAAATATTCAATCCTGTGGAATACTCCATTTGCTGACACAACTATGGATGTTGACAGTCTTCCTGCCGGGATTTATACTATTATCGTTTGGGATAAAAATGGATGCTTTAGTACGGATAGTATAGAGCTTATAGAACCAGACCCGGTCGAAGCAGAAATTGACACAATCTCAGCCAGGGATTACAATGGTGCAATGATTAGCTGCATTGGATTTAGTGATGCGATTCTTGGCGTAACTAAGCCTGATGGAGGTACTCCACCTTATACTTATAATTGGTATTACCTGGAGATCCCCGGTGATACAGTACAGTTCAGTAATGACAGCATAGTAAGCGGCAGGAATATTGGCTATCACAAGGTCGAGATGACAGATGCTGCCGGATGTCTTCAAATCTCGGAGATTATAGTTACACAACCTGATAGCTTAAGTTCGCAGTCATTTGTTTCAGATGCGCTCTGCTACAATGATCCGAGCGGGTCGATTGATTTCCAAATGGATGGGGGTACAGCACCATATACCATCCTGTGGATTGAAAGTGGATTTGCGGAATTTGGAGTATTAAGGTCAAGCCAAGAAAATCTTGTTGCTGGAGATTATTCCTTGTCTGTATTAGATACAAATTTGTGTCCATACTACGATACTCTTACTGTTTTAGACCCGGATTCACTTGAGGTAAATCCTAATGTTATTGACCTGACCTGTCCTGACGCCTATGATGGAATTATTGAGATCAGTCCGTCCGGGGGAACCTCTGACTATTCGGTAATATGGGCGGATGGATCATCTGATTTAATAAGAGAGAGACTCGGACCTGATCTTTATATCGTCGAAGTGATGGATAATCATCGCTGTATTACCATTGATACAATAATCCTTAATTCGAATGAGGAGAGTTGTCTTACTATAACAACCGGAATAACACCTAATGCAGATGGTAGAAATGATTTGTGGGTAATCGATGGAATGGAATATTATCCTGAGGCTACAATGATCATATACAATCGCTGGGGTGAGGTTATTTATGAGACAAAGAATTATTATAATAATCCATGGGATGGTAAGTATAAGGGTGTAATAGTACCTGTAGACTCATATCATTATATCATAAGATTTACCAGTGGCAGTCCTGATATTACAGGTGTTATAACTGTGATTAAGTAACATAAGATGAATTGTAACATATTAAGTTGAATTAAATAAAAATTTTGAAGTCCGTAATCTGGGTCATATTATTCCTTATTCTTCCGCTGGCCGCCAGGGCTCAGCAGATGCCCCTGTACAGCCAGTATGTCATGAATGGATATCTGTTAAATCCGGCCATGACGGGTTACGATGGTTACACTTCTTTTAATCTTACAGCCAGACAGCAATGGTTGGGGATTAAAGATGCCCCTGCAACCCGATCATTTAGCGGACATACCAGATTGTTGAAGAAGAACCATGTTGTAAAGTCAAGGTCTGTAAATAGCCGCCGCCTCAAATCGAGTACAAAGGGGCGTGTGGGACTGGGAGGATTTATTTTTAGTGAACGTAATGGGCACGTAGAGCGTACCGGTTTACAGGGCTCATATGCTTATCATATTTTTATGCAGGAAACCCAATTCTCTTTCGGCCTTTCAGCAGGAATATTTCAATTTAAGATCGACGATGATCTTTCGTTTCGAGATGATGGTGATGAGACAGCATTGAATTTCCAGCGGGTTATTTATGTCCCCGATGCCAACCTTGGTTTTTATGTTTCGGATCCGAAGTATTATGCTGGTATTTCAGTAAACCAATTATTTCAATCATATCTTAAAATCGGAAACAGGCAATTCGAGGATTATAAAATGGTTCGGCATTATTACCTGATGGGGGGATACCGTTTTGAACTCCCGAATAAATTTACTATTGAACCCAATATGTTTTTTAAGGCCACCGAACAGAAATCTTTCCAATTGGACATTGGGGGCAAGATTGATTATAATGATGATTACTGGGCGGGACTGGTTTACCGCACCAATGGCACCCTGATAATACTTGCAGGGGTCCGTGTACAGCAACTTTACATCGGTTATGCATTTGATTATATGTTTGGCTGGATACAGAAGCACACCTACGGATCGCATGAACTTGTGCTGGCCCTAAAACTTGGTGACAATGCCAGGAGGTATCGCTGGCTTAACCGATACTAAATACGAGAGATTTTCATTTACCCTATATTCTGCCAGTGATGGTGCTACGGTAAGAATAATCATTGATTCACTTAATCCAAACTGTTTATTCTGATGTGATAATATTAAGGAAGAGATTCTTCTTCCCTGAAGGCGCCCCTCAAATTCCATCCGAAAACGCAAAGACTAATAAGAAGTAAAATGATTGAACTCGCAGCGGTTATATTTCTTCCTACTTGATAGGAGGAAGGATCAAATCTGAAAACGATTTCATGAGTTCCATCAGGTATGATTAAAGCCCTCAGGATGTAATTTGCCTGGAAATGGTCTACTTCCTGACCATCAATGGTCACATTCCAGCCTTTCTCATAATAGATGTCTGAAAAAATTGTCAACTGATTGACGGTGGATTGAAAATGATAAACCAGTTGGTTTGGTTTATACTCTGTGAGTACAATGTAGGCATTGCTGTCTTCTGCGAAGGTAAATCCCTCAAGATGATCGATCCAGCGCTCATTGATTATAGTTTCTTCCGATGGATTAAAATCATTAAGGGCAGTAATTTCCTCATCTGCAGATCCGAACAGACTGTATTTTTTTACGAACCATGCATTTCCCATAGCGTCGTTATTTAGTCTGGCTACCGGCTCACCTTCCTGAGCTTGAAGAATAAAATATTTGGTATTCAGCATGTTAAGTACCTTCATGTTGTTTTTTGAAAGGTGGTGACTGATGAGATCATCATACCTGCGAATTTTTGCTGCATGGTACCCTCCGATGGAGCTATGAAAGTAAGAAGCTCGTGTACTATTAAATGGTCCCGCTGCAATATCAAAGACACGATAGTATAGATCAGTATCCTTAAGTATCTCAAGATCAGCCTGTAACGGTTGATATGCTGATTCGGAATTTCTTTTGGGGACGAATGATTCAGAATTAAAATATCTTTTATCAACGGTCCAAAGATCGATAAGCATCAATCCTGCGAAGGCTAAAATTGCATACTGATTTTTGATTTTATTATTCAATACGAGGTAAACCAATCCTGCTATCACCCCGACAAATAAGAGTGACCTTAAAGCATCTTTTCGTAAAAGCATCTGCCGGTCCATTATAAGTGCATCCAGAAATGGCTGCATATTCTGAGTCCTGAATTGCTCATCACCAGGCCCCGTAAAATTTAGAAGTGTTCCTGGAAAAAGGACAAAAATAAGAATGAGACCACCTACACCATAGAGTACATATTTTAACTGTTTGAGGGTATATTTCTTTTGATATTCCCCATTCAGTATGCGATTAAAAACAATAATAGCCAGGAGGGGGAAAGTGAACTGTACAATTACAAGGATAGTTGTAACATCCCTGAATTTGTTATACAGAGGGACATGATTAATAAAAAGCATAGAAAGGCCCATAAAATGCTTGCCCCACGACAGTGCAATGGCCAGGAGGCTGATGCTCAGAATCCACCATCTCAGTGGACCTTTTATCATGACAATTCCAAGAATGAACAAAAAAACGATCCCGGCGCCAACGTATACAGGGCCCCCGGTGAAAGGTTTTTGTCCCCAGTATAGAGGCAGATAGCTAACTATCTGACTAGCTCTCTGAGGACCCTGAGACTGCTCAAATAATTTATAAGTTTCGGAGTTTTTACCGAGTGAAGCCTGTGACGCTCCCCCATAATAATTTGGAATCAGCAGAGCCAGTGTTTCATCTATACTCTGGCTCCACATCGTGATATAATCCGGATCAAGTCCATCTTTGGTTGATTTTTCGGAGTTGGTTAGCTCAGACCCTCCTCTGCTTGAATACTTGGAATATTCGTAAGTCAACAGGAAGGTGGACAAGTTTGATCCAATAGCAAGCAGGGCAGCTATGCTAATTATTCCCAGTGTTTTAAAATAGCCGGCCACCGTCTTTTCCTTAACTGCGACGATCAATTCCACCAATCCAAAAACCAGGACGATAATCAACGTATAATAAGTAATTTGCAGATGGTTGACCAGGATCTGCATGCTCAGGAACAATCCTGTCATGATGGATCCAAGAAGTACCTTGCCACGGAATGATAGATAAACCCCGCTAACAATTGGAGCTATATAGGTTATGGCCATAACCTTGGTAACATGTCCACCTTCAATGAGAAGTAAAAAATTCGTAGTGAGTCCATAGGCGATGGCTCCCGCAATGCTTAACCAGGGATTGACACGGAAAGCCAGCAAGCTTATATAAAATCCCAGAAAAGCAACAAACAGGAAAGATACAGGACGCTTGTGTCCAAGGTTAAGTATATTATGAACTTTGGTTATGACATTATTAGTGGGAGGATTGCTGATCATATAAGTAGGCATACCACTGAACATGCTATTGGTCCAGAGACTCCACTCACCGGTTTCTTCAAAATAGTCCTTGATCTCCTTTCTCATTCCATTCCATTGGCGCATATCACTCTGCTGCAAAGTTTTTCCTTCCAATACAGGTGAAAAATATATTACAGCAATTAAAAGAAAAATAAATACAGCCAGAATGTGCGGATAGATTTTGGGCATGAAGGATTTCATCGGTGAAGTATTTTATTTATCAGTGTATTCAGTTCGGTTGAGAGATTAAAAATATAGATTATTATGAAATAAAGCAGAGAAAAACTAACCGCCTTTACAGCAATACTCATAAGCGGCGATCCTGCCTGGGGGAGATAATCTGCTGATACCAGCACAATGATAAAGAGGGCAATTACCAATAAACTCCTTTTATTATAAGGATGTAAACGATATTTAAAATAAATCAGCAGAGCTTTTAATAACTGGTTGCTTGATATGGCAATCAATGAGGCAATAGCCGCACCGTTCATTCCGAATCTGGGTATGAATATTAAGTTGGTAATAATGGTTATTGTTAAAAGGAATATTTGCAGAACAGAATCCCATCTGAAATACCTCGAATATATCAATATATTCTGATTCAGACCATGAAAGGCCTCTGTGATCTTACCTATGCCCAGAAAGAATATTACCCATTTAATCTGTCCGAACTTTTCCCCAAGTACAATCATAAGTTCGTCCACGCAAATCCAGACTCCCAGAAAAACAAAACCCGAAAAAATAAACATATTGAGCGTGGAAGGCAGGTAGATATTTTTAACTTCCCCCAGGTTATCATCCTGTATATGTTTTGATAACAGGGGAGCCGCGATCGTTGCGACGGAACGTGCCGGGACCATAATTGCCGTCATAAAGAAAAACGCAGTCGAATAATAAGCGACTTCCTTTAAGCTCATCAGCCTGCTGATCATTATGATATCTATTCGCTGAACCAGCATAACGGTTCCTCCGGCAAGCAAACTGAATCCTCCATAAAGAGATACTTCACGTATCCTGGTATTGCTGAAGAACTGCCATGAAAATGTGGGTTTCATTCTGGTAATTCTCCTGGCATATGATATTATGAGGATCAGTTGCGCCAGATAGATCAACACATAAATGTTGAAGAATGAGCGGAATGACAGCCATCCTGCACCATAGGCCAGCAGCAGGAAAAAAGTGGCGAATTTCACGAAAGAATCTTTTAATGCTGTCGGCACAGTGGTTTTCAGAAGGGTACGACAGTAATTCAGGGTAATGAAAAAGAAAATTTGAAAAGCCAGCAGAAGAATTGTATAGGGAAAATAGTCCTGAACCAGCAGATTCTCGCTCCCGTTATTCCCTATCAGGTAATCCTTCAGCAAAATCAATATGGTTGATAGTATTATCAGTCCAACCGTTCCGACTATATATATAAAACTGATAAAAGACTTCTTTTCTTCATCTGTAATCAAGTGCCAATAGCGCAGAATAATGTTTGGAAGCCCGAGCAGTGCAAAAGGAAGAACGATCTGAACGTAGGATAAAAGCAATTGGATGAGTCCCCATTCCTCAGGTCTGGCGTCAAATAATGTGGGTATCAGGAAAATCGAATAAACCGCTCCGATTATAATTCCTGCATAGCTAAAGATGGTATTCCTGATACTTTGTCTGGCTACTATCCCCATTGTAATTTTCTTAAAGTCTCTTTAATGTTTTGGTTAGCAGTGAATTTAAAATCGTCCTGTGGTTTTCCTCCGGATCAAGTTCTGATCCGGGTTGATAATAATATGTATAATATCCCGGTGTGGTTACCTGTTCCATGGCTCTTAGATAAAGCTTCATTGAAGATATATCTGGTTTTGCTTTGCCTGGCAATATTTGCTGCATTGCTTGTTGACAATCTTTGACACTACTGCATTTATAAACACCTTTTGCATACTGGTAAAAGATATTTCCAAATATCAATACAGGTTTCTCCCGGAAAAGAGATTCCCAGCCGGCAGTACCAGTCGCTGTTGCAACTGCAACCGAATTATTTATCAGATCGTATGTGTCTGTTTTTGAATCAACCAGATAAACGTTCGGTATTTTGTTTATCTCCTTATAATAAGACATACTTCTACCCCAGATTTTCTGAATAGGATTTTCCTTAATATAAATATTTATATCCTCTGGCACAGATTTAGTAAGAATATCAATTATTAGTTTTTGGTCAACAAAGCATTCGGCAAGAGGATTGGTGGTTAATTCAGGTTGAAAATGCAAGGGTACATAAATAAACTTCCTATTTAAATCCGGCCGGATTGCAAGTCGATTATATAAACGTGTAAGGTTGCTACTCCTGATGTTTTGCAGCCTTACTCCAAGGAGACGGTATAGAAATATTCGTATATTTTTTCTCTTAAAAATTCTTGCATAAAACGAGACAGAAGTTATTTTTCTCAAGCTTCTTTGCCGTTTTCTATTTACAGTCCTTTTTCTTTTCTCTTTAATAAAATCCTTCGTACGATAGAAAGGGATTGAATCTATATTAGAATTCAGTTGTTTGGCTAATACATTTTGAGAGCGTTTTTCAAGCTGAAGGTTATCGGGATCAGTAATTTTCTTTTGTAAATTTTCAAAGGAGGTTTTCAGTTCGATTAAGAACGGATTCCAATCCCTCATCAGCATCAGGAAGTCCGGCATAGTTTGGTGAAAGAAAAAAGTATTGATGTTTTTGAGCTTGCAAAGGTGGTATATGATAAAATCATAAACCTCATGAGGTATATTGCCAGAGAGGAATAAATCAATTTCATCCTTTTCAATAATATGATTCCAGAACCGTAAATGGCGATAATAAATTATTCTTCTTTCATCGTAGCTGATCCTGCCGGTGTATTGCTCAATTCTTTCCATCATCTTCATAACCTGCACTTCGCATGGGTACATGTTTTCAATTAAAGATTTATCCGGAGTAATCAGTTCATTCCAATCAACATTATAGTGTGCAAAAGACAGGTCCCTGAAATCTAAATATGTTATTCTATCTGTGTTCTGGGGATCAATTCGGGTATCAACGAAATAGCATTTTGAGATGTTTGCTTCGTTTATATAATCCTTAATTACTGATCGCAGAATTTCGTTTACAAATCCATTAACAATGATCTTCATAGCATTAATGATGTAACTCCTTGTTATAGTCAAAGATAAATAATGGATACATTAACAAAGAGCCAAAATATCTTTGAAGTTATTATTAATTAACCTATCATTTTCCACTCCAGTGGTTTCCCTCTTTTAAGGTCTTTCGTGGCTTTCTTACCGATAACTTCCGGAAGATGTTTTGGCGAGATTCCATATCCCGGTCGAATGGAGCGGACATTTTCACTGGTAAATACCTCTCCCTTTTTAATGTCCATAACCACAAATAATGACCTGGCAAAGATCTTGTTTTTCAGTACCCGGTCAGAAGGCGTATAATTTACCTGGCCCAGAGCCTCTTCAACATTTCGTATTGAATCCGCCATCATTTTAAATTCAGCCGGCTCAACGGAGAATGATGAATCCGGACCACCAATTTCCCGGTCAAGAATGAAATGTTTCTCAATGATCCTTGCACCCTGGGCCACTGCAGCAATTGGTACTGAAATACCCATGGTATGGTCGGATAATCCTGTGATGACATCAAATTTATCAGCCATATCCGGAATTGTGCGGAGGTTTGCTTCGTTATATGGAGCAGGATAAGAGGAGGTACATTTAAGTAATACAACCTGGTTATTTCCAGATTTTTTACAGGCCTCAACAGCATCTGTAATTTCCGGGAGTGTTGCGATACCGGTGGAGATTATTACAGGTTTTCCTTTGGAGGCGACATATTCAATCAGGGGTACATCTGATATTTCAAAGCTGGCAATCTTGTATACTGGAACATCTAGACTTTCCAGAAAGTCAACTGCAGTATTGTCAAAGGGGGTGGAAAAGAAAACCAGGCCGAGATTTTCAGCCACCTCCTTAAGCTCCTTATGCCATTCCCAGGGAGTAAATGCCTGTTGATAAAGATCATACAGAGTTTTTCCATCCCATAGGGTGTCCTGGTTGATCCTGAAATACTCATTATTGCAATCAATGGTTAGGGTGTCAGCTGTATAGGTCTGCAATTTAATGGCATCGGCACCAGCCTTTTTTGCAGCCTTAATGGTTTCTATTGCAATATCTAGCTTATGGTTATGGTTTGCAGATAATTCTGCAATCAGGAAGGTTGGATGGTTAGCCCCAACAGCCGTATTTCCTATAAATAACTCTTTCATGAAAGTGACTCTCCTTTCGTAAGTTCAAGATCTTCTTCAATGATATAATCAATTATTTCGACACATCCGTTGGGTGTTTTTATTATGGGATTTTGATCAGTGTTTATCAGGAGGCCGTTATTATCATTGTAATCAAATCCATGGGATGAATACTTGATCTTATGAATAATGATTCTATTCTCCCTATAAAAGCTGAAGGCCCCGGGATAGGGACGCGACTGGGCCCTTACCCAGTTATATATCCTTTCTTTTGACCAGGTCCATTGAATTTTTCCATCATCGGGAGTCCTTTTACCAAAATAGGTAGCCTGGGAGTGATCCTGGGCAATGGGATTGACAGAGTCCTTTTTAACCTGATCAAGAACGGAAGCAATCAGGTTGGGATATTCATTGTTGAAGATTTCCAGCAGGTCTCCACCTGTTTGTTCTTCATGAATGTTAATTTTTATCTGCTCTATCACCGGACCGGAGTCGCATCCCGTATCGATCAGATGTGCAGTAATACCCGTTACTGATTCATTGTTGATGATGGCCCAGACATGTGGCGTTCTACCCCTGTACCTGGGCAGGAGAGAGCCATGCAGGTTGATGGCATACTTGTCTGGCCAGTCGATCAGATCCTGTTCGATCAAATAGATATAATTAACTGACAGTAGAACGTCAATCTTGTTTTCACCAATAAATCTCCCGGCTTTTCCACCTCTGGGATTGCCAAGGAAGAAAACTATTGAATTTGACTTTGCAAAGTCAATAATCTTCTCAGATCTTTTGTCCGTCAGGATGCATTCGATCCCATAGGTTTTATTAGCGAACTGAGTGGCATTATAACCTAGATCACCACTGGCCAGAACTGCTATTTTCATACGGTTCTTTTAATAAGTGATTCCACAGTACGGATTGCTCCTTTTCCATCTACCTCATTTAACCCTGCATGCTGCATCCTAAGTCTGTTTTCCTGCGGCAAAGAATCTATTACTGCCTTGCAGATCAATTCCGTATTGAGTTTATCCCAATCCCCAATATATCGAATAAAATCCGTTTTTTGCCAACCCAGGATATTTGTATTCTGGTTCTCCGCGGTTTTTATGACCACTGCGGGTAAACCTAATCGGGCAAGTTCATATAGGGTTTGTCCACCGGCAATTATTGCCAGGTCCATTTCCCTTAATAGAGCAATTAATTGTACGGCATCAAGGTTTGGATGGATGCGGATCATATCATCCGGATCAGTTGGAGGAACTTTGGACAGGATATGAAGTCTTATCCCCGGAAAATTCTGTCTTAATATCCCGGGTACTGAAGCATTCAGATTTCTTTGGTCTCCGCCTCCGAAGAAAAGTAAGATATTTTTTACCTTCGGCCTTATGGTAACAGGAGTAACAGCCCAGAATTCCTTTCGCATGGGCTGGTATGCAGTCCCGAGAAGGTATGTAATTTCACCGGATTCTGTGTAACTAAGTAACGGAGCCCCAATGCTGCCATTCAGTACATATCCCGGAGGATATCCCAGGCGATTATGATCGTCAATGCACAAGGTAATCCCAGACCTTGCCGCTATGTGCTGGTATATTTCCTCCTCGCACATGTAGGAATCGATAATTGCTAGGTCTGTATTCTGGAGATAAGAATCCAGGAAGTTTTTGTCTTCATGCCATTCATGGAATAGAATACTTTCCGGTCCAAACGCATCCAGAATATTCTGATCTGTACCGGCAACAATGATTGAAGTTTCAATCCCATAATGGCTAAAGGCCTGTAATATGGAGATACACCTGGTAAGATGACCAAAACCTGCATCCTCCCCGGCCTCGGTAAAAATCAGGCAATTCATAATCTTTTAAGCTGTTTGTATTTTATCTCAGCCATGATCCAGTCGAGTGGATTATCAATGTCATGAGCTTCAAGCTCATTCAGGACAATTGCCCCACAATTTCTTGGGAAAAGCATGCGGTCTGATTTCAGGACCTTTGTTTTAATGAAATAGAACTGTCCGGCATCATGATATGCTGGTTTCAGGTCCTGAGATCTTTTCTTATAATTCTCAGGCCGGATCATTGCGGCCTTATTGCCACTTAGATAGAGGGCACGGTCTATGGGATAACTGAATTCCTGAACAGTTATCACCGCATCAAGATTCTCCCGGACCATCATGAGGTCTGCCTCATGCAGTTTTTCAACACTAATTAATGGGGCTGTGGGGAGCAGGCAGCATGTTACATCGTATTCATAACTGTAATTATCTAAGACCTCGATGAGAACCTCTGCAAGTCCCGCTTGATCATCGGAATTTTCGAGACTTCTCAAAAAAGGTACTTCTGCACCGTATTTCCTGGCAAGGTCTCCGATCTTATTGCTGTCTGTTGAGACCATGACCGTTTCGAAAAGTTCTGATTTAAGGGCAGCTTCGATTGAATATGCAATAATAGGCTTGCCATGAAAAGATCTGATGTTTTTTTCCGATATTCTTTTACTTCCAATCCGGGCAGGTATTATTAGTATTTTATTCATGGACGAACTCAAGGATTTTTTGTATGACATATTCCTGTTCTTCATCCTTCAGTCCCGGGTACATCGGGATACTTAGGCATTTTTCATAATACTCTTCAGCCAAAGGAAAATCTCCTGGCTTCCAACCTGTATTACGGTAATATGGCTGGAGGTGCACAGGAATATAATGTACCTGAGGAAAAATATTATTAGATCGCAGGTGATCGTACAATCCACTTCTGTTCTCAACCCTGATCACAAACAGGTGGTAGGCATGCTCAGTTCCTCGTGGAAGGGATTGAATTTTTACCGGTGTATTGTAAAATGCTTCCCGATATCTTCTGGCAATATCATTTCTTCGAATGAATCCAGCATTGGCCGAATTTAACTGGCTGGCGCCAAGGGCAGCCTGAATATCTGTTAAACGATAATTATATCCCAGGCTCATCATTTCATAATACCAACCCCCGTGATTTTCGTCCATTAAGTCCGGATTTTTGGTAATACCATGAGTCCGGAGATAGAGTAATTTTTCGTGAAGGTTTGAATCGTTGGTTGTGATCATTCCTCCCTCGCCGGTGGCAATATGTTTCACAGGGTGGAATGAAAAAATCGAGAGATCTGCAAACCGGCCGTTACCGCAATACTGCTTTTGATTACCGGCATCTGTGAAACTTCCTCCCGGTGCATGGCAGGCATCTTCAATAATCTTCAGATCATATTCATCCGCCAGGTCCCTGATCTTTTCAAGGTTTACTGGGAGTCCTGTAAAATCAACCGGGATGACTCCGGTGTATGTTCCCGGAGAGTGGGACTGGATTTTCTTTTCCAGCAGGTCCAGGTCCATAAGGAAGGTTCCTGGATCAATATCAACGAAATCAACTTTGCCTCCACTATAGAGAACACAATTAGCGGATGCAACAAAGGTTATGGGTGTGGTGATAAAGGTGTCCGAAGAATTCACATCCAGGACAAGACAGGACAAATGCAGAGCGGCCGTACCATTGGCCACAGCAACAGCATGACGGGCCCCGGTATACTCAGCGAATGCAGTTTCGAAAGCCTGAATTGCAGGTCCCTGGGTAAGGTAATCCGATTTGAGAGTTTTAATTACCTCCTGGATGTCCTCATCGGTTATAGTCTGCCTACCATAGGGGATTGCTTTCATTTAGACAGGATTAAAATCTGGATCTACATTCTTTTTAATAAGGTCACGCATTTCTTCAACAGTAATCCAACGGTCGTTATTGTCAGAACTATAGTGGAATCCGGGATTAACCTCTTTTCCCTTATAGTGCTTCATGTACTTAGTTTTGTCCGCATCACTGGGAAGTATTGCAAAATACTTTTCAAATTCGATGGTATGAACAGCATCGCTTAATGTAATCATTTCTTCATGTAGTTTTTCGCCGGGCCGTATACCAATTTCTTCCGTCTTGCAATTCGGAGCTATGGCTTCTGCAACAGTCTCGATTGTATAACTAGGTATTTTCGGGACCAGTATTTCGCCACCCATGGCCTGTTGTATGGTAAATTCAACCATCTCAACGCTTTCTTCAAGCGATATGTTGAATCGGGTCATATCCTTGTGCGTGACAGGAAGTATACCATTGTGCCGCTGATTCATGAAGAAGGGAATAACAGATCCTCTGGAGCCCATAACATTTCCGTATCTGACGACGGAGAACCTGAGATCCCGGTAACCCTTGATGTTGTTTGCTGCCACGAAAAGCTTGTCGGAAACCAGTTTTGTAGCCCCATATAAATTAATGGGTGCAGCGGCTTTATCTGTTGAAAGTGCTACCACAATTTTAACATCCGACTCGAGGGCTCCGTAGATTATGTTCTGTGCCCCCTGAATATTCGTTTTAATGAATTCATCGGGATTGTATTCTGCAGCCGGGACCTGTTTGAGAGCAGCGGCATGGACGATAATGTCAATCCCATCACATGCCCGCCTGAATCTATCAGCATCCCGCACATCTCCCAGGAAATATCGGATACCGGGATATTTATTCTTGTTGAATGTCTGAGACATCTCAAATTGTTTCAATTCATCACGGGAATAAATTACCAGCCGTTTGATTTTGGGGTATTTGTTGAGTATAGTACCAACAAACTTTTTACCAAAGGACCCTGTGCCTCCGGTTATCAGGATAGAATAGTTTTCCATATCAATTGTAGAACGTGTCATCTAATTATTCATAAACTTCTGAAATTGAGTTCCATCGCTAAAGATTTCACTCAACTTTTTCTTTGTGTAATACTCATCCATATATTTCCAGTGCCGCTGTCTGATACCGGGAAGCTTTTTCAGCCTAAAGTTATCAAATATCCATGTTGTTTTCTTAAACTTCGGCAGTTTGGTAAAAACGAACTTATTATAGAAATATTTGCCAAATTCCATTAAAAGATACATTATAAGGAACTTCAGGGAAAGTTTCACCCGTGTATTTCCAGGACTGGTATTATCAACCCCCTTTTTCAGGTAAAAAGCCGTACGCAGATGATTCAATCCGTCTCCAAACCCGATGGTATCCTTGATTAATTGTTTCCTTGAATCTGCCAGATCCCCTCTATCGAAATCAGATATTTTACCATCCCTGTAGAATTCGCTGATGCAGGATTGGAAATCATCGTAATTGCCAAGAACCAGAGAACCTTTATATAGTTTATCCCGGTTAAAATCAGGATCCGGATTAATAAGAAGGGTAGGGGTCCGGCCCATTAACCATGTCTCAATTGCCGTCGTTGTCTCAAATCCGGTCCACAGGTCGGAGACCGAAATAATATCGTGTATCGGTTCGTTCTGGCGCAGATAAAGGACATTGGGATACTCCGCAAGCCGGACCATTTCGTTCATTCCGTGTTCGGTGATTGAAGGATTGGCCTCATTGGGATGACGCTTGAGAACGAAAAGAATATCCGGATTATTCTCAATGGCCCTACGAAGGATTTCCTCTATCAGGTACATCTGTTCCTCGATCCACTTGAACCTCTCCTCCGGATGCCCGTTCGCAATTAATTCTTCCCGCCCCTGCTGGTTGAATACCTTACCGAATGCCCAGCCTGCATATCCGACGATCTTTTTAAATTCAGGACGATTATAATGTGTGAGAAATTCTCGTTTATCCGGGAACCTGTAGATTTTATATCTGTCGAAACCGGTTCCCCCGGTGAGAACCATTTTTGCGGCGAAATCAGGTTCAACCCCGGCAAGAAAGTGGTGGGTTCTCTCAGACCAGAGACATATATATTCCTGAAAGAAGTTTTTATCCTTATTATATCCCCAGTAATCGAAAGTGCCGTCTGTTCTGAAGTTTCCTTCAGAAACAGTGGCAAAAACCTTTATCCCATTCTCGTATGCATATTTGGCTACCAGGTAATGCTTTACCGATCCGATGGTGTTCGGAAGAAGAACTATATCCGGTCGTTTCCTGTAAATAGCATGGATGTCCCATATAAAGGCATATTCAACATTACAATCAAAGTATTTTTCAGCCACGTAGATCACAGGCAGCAAAATCTCCACATCGCGGCCTGAATCTGTATCAAGAAAACAGAGAATTCGAATCGGTGTTAAAGCCTTCATTTATTTTATTAATTCATCCAGGTAACCTGCAAGCTTTGACGTCTGTACTTCAACTGAAAATGCTTCGACGTTGGTCCGCGATACAAGGGAAACACCTTCGAGATACTGGTCGATTTGTAGTTTCAGGTGTTCCCTGATAGCGCTAAAATCTTCGTAATTTACGCATTTTCCCTGAGTGGACTCAGACAGGATCTTGCCTACATCGCTGTCTGTGGGACCCAGTGCAAGGATATTGCGGTCGGCACGAAGGTATTCGTAAAATTTGCCAGGCATTCTTCCCTTGATGTTAGCAGAACGATTAAGAGGCAGCAGAAGGACGTGAGATTTCAGTGTCATTTTAATAGCCTCCGGTTTACTGACTGTTCCTAAATAATCCGTAATCTTCTCAAGTCCGTGTTCTGTAACAGATTTTTTTACGGACATATCCACCACACCCGCAAGAAGAATCCGTATTTTACCTTCCAGATCCGGATTTTCTGAGATAAATTCATTCAGGGCCCTGAATACATTTTCTGGGTTCCTGTCGTATCCAAGGATACCCGCATGTGAGATGGTGAACTGATCATAGGGAGACGGATCCAGTCCCTGAAAATCATCTTCGTCGTAACCATAGTAGAGTACGTCTACATTCCTGGCTCCAATCATTTCAAGGTCTTTTTTCCATGTGGGACTGGCAATGGTTATTTTGCCTGCGGTTTGAAATGTCTCCTGTTCAAGTTTTTTGTGTTTTTTGTCTGCTTTTTTACTCAGTGGAAAAAGCTCGTAGTAGTCTACCTGCGTCCATGGATCCTGAAAATCTGCCAGCCAGGGAATGTTGAATTTATTAGCCAGCCTGCATGCGATGACTGTGTTTGTGTGAGGGGGACCGTCAGAGAATATGGCATCCACAGGTTTTTCCCGAATGTAGCGGCTAAGCCTGCGGACGGAGGGGCGGATCCAGAGTGAACGGGCATCGGGAATGAAGAAATTACCACGGATCCAGATTGACAAGGATTCCAGGAAATTCGGTTTTTTATTCCTTGCATGAATGGGATTGATCATGGGATCTTTAAGTTTCCTGCCTGTAATAAGTTTAAAAAATTGAAATGGTTCAATGATGCTGCCCTTTATTACATCTATTCCATCAGGTATATCCTTCATCATCGATTCATCCAGATACGGATAATGTGCATTCCGTGGAGCATATACTACCGGTTCCCATCCAAATCTTCGAAGGTATTTTGCAAATTTTAGACAACGATGAACACTCACCCCGCCTGACGGCGGCCAGTAATACGTAATAATCAGAACCCGTTTCATATTTAGAGAGGAAGTGTCCAAATCCTATATTTATGTAGAACTGCTCTGAAGCAGTGCGGTCAGGCTCACTTTATAAGCTACGATATCACGGATACCTTTCACAGGAATCCTTTCCTGATCCATGGTATCACGGTACCGGATGGTGACAGTTTCATCCTGAGATGTCTGGTGATCAATAGTAATACAGTAGGGAGTTCCAATCGCATCCTGCCTTCTGTACCTCCGGCCTATTGAATCCTTCTCTTCATACTGGCAATTGAAATCGAGTTTCAATTCATTCATTATCTTCCTCGCCGCATCAGGCAATCCATCCTTTCTGGTCAGGGGAAGTACCGCTACTTTAACAGGAGCCAGGAATGCTGGGATCCTCATTACCACCCTTTCATCATCTGCTCCCTCCTTTTCAATTTTTTCTTCCTCATAAGAGCCTGCCAGAACTGTTAGAAACATCCGGTCAAGTCCGATGGAGGTCTCGACCACATAGGGTATATAACTTTCATTTAGCTCACTATCAAAGTACTGCATTTTCTTCCCGGAAAATTTCTGATGCTGTGAAAGATCGAAATCAGTGCGAGAGTGGATACCTTCCACCTCCTTGAATCCTATCGGAAAATCAAATTCAATATCGGTGGCGGCATTTGCATAATGGGCCAGTTTATCATGGTCGCGAAAGCGGTATTTTTCTTCTCCAAGGCCGAGGGACTGATGCCATTTCATACGGACTTCTTTCCAGTATTCAAACCATTTGAGTTCTTCGCCGGGACGGACAAAAAACTGCATTTCCATTTGTTCAAACTCGCGCATACGCATGATGAACTGCCTGGCCACAATTTCGTTCCGGAACGCCTTTCCGGTCTGGGCAATACCGAATGGGATTTTCATCCTGCCTGATTTCTGAACATTCAGAAAATTTACAAAAATACCCTGGGCGGTCTCTGGGCGTAAATAAATTTTGCTGGCCGAATCACTCACCGATCCGACGTTGGTGTCGAACATCAGGTTGAACTGCCTTACTTCAGTCCAGTTCCTCGAACCTGATTCAGGATCAGCTATCTCACAGTCCACAATTATCTGCCG
>DRHS01000207.1 GCA_011053095.1 Bacteroides sp. | reverse complement strand
ATATTTTTGTTAAAATTTTTGCCCAAAACCATTTTTCAAATTTTATAACTCGGATATTTGAGTATTTTGGGGAACTCTCAAATAGATCTCCAAATATGCGATTCTCAGCAACTCTAAATTTTGAAGGTTTTTAAACTGGACTCTTATATGGTTAAGACACAATACTCCGGATCAGTGAGGAAAAGTTTTTCACATCCTCTTCCGTTGTATCATAGGAACACATCCAGCGAACTTCGCCGGTGGACTCGCTCCAGATATAAAAGAAATATTCTTTCTGAAGTACAGGAATTATCTCTTTGGGAAGAATGGCAAATACAGCATTTGATTCTACTCTCTGAGTGATCTGCACCTTTTCAATTTTTAAAACTTCTTCCACCAGCATTTCAGCCATTCGGTTTGCATGAGTTGCATTTGTAAGCCAGATATCCTCATCAAGGAACCTTTCAAATTGTGCTGCTATGAACCTCATTTTAGAGGCCAGTTGCATACCCTGTTTCCTGAGGTATTTAAAATCAACTGCAAGCTCAGGATTGAAAAACAGAACAGCCTCACCATACATCAGACCATTCTTGGTTCCTCCAAATGAAAGGACATCTACGCCTGCATCACGGGTGAACTCCCTGAAGCCCACTCCCAGAAAAGCCGCTGCATTACTGATACGGGCCCCGTCCATATGTAGATACATATCGTGCGCATGAGCATAGTCTGCGATTTCCCTGATCTGGTCGGTTGAGTAGACCGTACCCATCTCGGTGGACTGGGTAATCGAAATAACACGGGGTTGCGAATGGTGCTCAAATCCGATTCCGTACATATACTTCTCAATGCCCTCAATTGTCAGTTTTCCGTCCGGAGCTTCGACAGCGAGCAGTTTGCATCCGGTCCACCGTTCCGGTGCCCCGCATTCATCCTCGTGGATATGAGACGTCTCTGCACAGATGATGGAATGAAAAGGTTTTGTAAGGGCATCCAGTCCCAGAACATTTGCGGCTGTTCCGATAAAAACAAAGAATGCTTCCACATCATCTCCAAAAACACCTTTAATTTTTTTTACTGCCGATGCAGTGTATGGATCATTTCCATAGGCAATTGTATGTCCCCCATTAACCTCCTGAAGGACCTTCATTATCTCCGGGTGAACCCCGGCATTATTATCGCTCGCAAAACCGCGTTTATTCATCCTGAAAATTTTTAAAACAGCTCATCGTATTTTGTCCATAATAGATCTCCCATATCCCAGGCCTTTCTTACTACCTTCTCTCCCCATTCATGGGTATAACCCGTCAGGTACTCTATTGTCTTTTTGGGATTTCCTTTCTTGTACAGGGCGAGTGCTTCTTCCTCTACCTTTTTTTGATTCTGCAGAAGCTCCGCCTGCCATGGATCCCAAACCGCATCAACATCATAACGCATATCCCCCCATCTTTGTGCTGCCAGGGTACCAAGACGGTTAAATGCCCACCATGCAGATTCGGTAGTATAACCATTTGGACGGCCTGGGGTTTTGTAGGCCGAAGGAAGGTCCGTGACAGAGCAGTAGACAGGAATGTAGATAGATGTAGCCACATTGTCCATGGCCAGCCACACAAGCCCTCCAATCTCATCCGGCAGCCAGTCCCTTGACTGGATAATTGTTGCATACATCGTATACCATCTGGCAATTGTCCTCTCACCCCTCCAGCCCCAGCCTCCGTTAATCCTGAATACCTTATTCATATCGTATGGCATGAATGGATTTGCAAGTGGTGAAATCACCATCTTCCCACTGTCATCCGCTACAGTAATGTCTTTTACAAAATTAAAATCTGTTCCTTCATAATAATCCTTAAACATGCTTATAAGCTTTCCCATGCTTATCTTTTCATCCACTTTTACCGAAAAAGGATAGTTCTCTGCCCAGGGATCAAGTTCCAGGGAAGGGGCTGCAAGATCAAGGACCCTCCATTCCCTCCTTCTCCCCGCCAATGATTTCCTGCTATCAGGTGCATAGGCATAGGCAAATCGGAAGGGCCCCATGGATTCGTCCCACCACCCGTTTTCCTTTGCGACATCAAATATGTTTCCTGAAGCCAGAAAGTATTCCGGATCCTCCAGGTCAATTTCAAGTATCCTGCTTGCATTTGCGTTGACAGAGATATGTTCATCGGGTACCCTCTGGGCTACCCATATAGCACCTGTCTTTCCTTTACCGGGACCCACTATTTCAAAATGCCAGACCTCCCTGGGATCAGAAACTGTGAGGCATTCACCGTAATCATTCCAACCGTATTTCTCGCATAGTTCTCCCCCGAGAAGAATGGCATCACGTGCTGTTTTTGTTCGCTCAAGCATCAACTGGCATAGCCTCTGGCAGTCTATGAGTCCCTCATCAGACTGCAGCTCTTCCCTTCCCCCGAATGTGGATTCTCCAATGCCAAGCTGGTACTGGTTCATGCAGGGATAAGCAGAATTTATAAATCCATTGGTCTCCGGAACCTGGGGGATGCTCCCAATTTCTCTGTGGATGTAAGTTGGCATAACCAGAGAATCGTAGGGCATTCGCTTATACATTTTTGCCTCCGATCTCTCAGGGTGTTTTCCCGGAGCGGTAATATCAATCCAGGACCGGGTACGATGACTGTCATCTGTATGTGAGGTAATTACGGATCCATCTTCTGTAGCCAGTTTACCAAGTGTAATTGTAGTACATCCATCCGGAAATATCCCCTCCCAATCTGACTTATCCTGGGTTCTGGCAGTCAGCGTTCCCAACGCTGCAATAACAATAATCAACAGAAATTTTGCAAACAGCGCTTTCATTATTGTAGATTTTTAAGTATTTTTCGGTTATATTCCTTAAAACTATGCTAATATAACATTGTTCAAAATTCTTTGAACAATGATAAGCCCAAAATATTAGTACACCCTTAAAGCTATGAATAAGGAAATGCTGCGTACAAAGCAAGAGCTGGTTGAACTGTGTAAAGAAACCCAGAAAAAAATGGTCGAGAGTGCCAAAACAGCCATGAGTGAAGCCCAACAGGCTCTTAATGAATATGGCGCCAACAAGGATCGTTTCGATTCGTTCCGCGACCAGCTTATCGGTCGCAGGGAAATGTTTTCAGGGCAGTACCAGAAAGCATTATCTGATCTCCATGTGATTGAACAAATCAATTGCCATGAGTTAAAGGATAAAGTTGAATTCGGAGCCATCATCATCTCTGATACATCGAGGTTTATTATAGCCATAAGCTCCGGAAAAATTGAGCACGGAGGTGTTGTATATTATGCAATTTCACCGGCAGTACCACTTTATAAAGCCATGGAAGGAATGAAAGCCGGTGACAGTTTTGAATTCAACGGAAATCGGCAGGTCATCAAAGAACTTTTCTAGCTGAAATTATTGCATCCATGAACCCTCAGAAAAAAGCAGGAAGGTACGAAAGGATATATAAGCAACTTGCGGAGCTTCTCACTGCAACTGATAATCCTGTTTCCAGGATGGCAACCATTGCGGCCGTTTTACATAATAAGATGGATGGTTTTTTCTGGACGGGATTTTACCTTATTAAGAACGGCAAATTACTGGTAGGTCCCTACCAGGGTCCCCTGGCCTGCCAGGAACTCGAGAAGGATAACGGAGTATGCTGGGCAGGGATCAATCAGAACAAAACAATAATCGTTCCCGATGTTGAAAAATTTCCGGGGCATATAGCATGTGATTTCAGATCCCGTTCCGAGATAGTTATTCCTCTAATTGATCAGGATGGGAAGGTATTCGGCGTTCTGGACGTTGACAGCAAGGATACTGATACATTTGATGAGTTTGATGCGAAGGGACTTGAACGGATCATATCTCTACTTACCTCCACTATAGTTTGGAAGCAGTTCGACTAAATGATTTTGATTGTAGCTACTTAGTCTGCTTATTAAACAATTTTTTTTCGGTTGGGTACCCGCTTTCGAATTCTAACTTTCCAATGTGGGTATCAATTTCTTGTGCTTGTGTAAGCTTCCCCCAAATAATTGAGAAGGGGAAATTGCTATCTTTCATCCAAGTGTCCTCCCTTCGAATTCCAATAGGTAAAAAACCGGACGTTTATTTGATTACTCATAAAAACTTACCCTTGTTCGAACAGTGAAGTTTTAGACAGATCCTTCAAAAT
The DNA here is from genome assembly GCA_011053095.1 of Bacteroides sp. Taxonomy (GTDB): domain Bacteria; phylum Bacteroidota; class Bacteroidia; order Bacteroidales; family SM23-62; genus SM23-62. The sequence continues at coordinate 168 of DRHS01000207.1, read as the reverse complement.
GTTGCGCCCAGGCTAATTCCACCATAGAGCGTATTAGGATTGGTGTAACTTATAGTATGAATTATGGGCGCTACCCTTAGGATTATCCCATTATTTGAAGTAAAGCGATAACCGATCCTGTATACCGGATAGTAGATATCGTTATTTCGTTTAATAGCTGGATTATAT
>DRHS01000206.1 GCA_011053095.1 Bacteroides sp. | reverse complement strand
TTGTAAACCGGAAGCAGAATAATTGGCCACCGTGGACGGTGAACACAATTCCCACACGGCATCAAAAGATTCCTGAGGCTCCGTTGATCCACTCAGAGGCAGGGTAAGAAAACGAATATTTCTATGCCTGGCATTGGCAATCTCCTCTTTCGCATTCAGGACCCCTCTCACAGTCATACGCATGTTCGACTGTCCGGCACAAAGCCACACTTCTCCCACCATTATATTTTTCAGAGTAAGTGTATCCTCGCCATACACGTTTAATTTATACGGGCCACCATATACTAGGCCCGGCAACTCTACTTCCCACTTTCCGTCTAATCCTGCTCTCGTAGCCGCTGTTTTTCCATTGAATTCAACCCTTATCGTTTCGCTTCTATTGGCAGTTCCCCACACTTTAATGTTATGGTCGGCTTGAAGTACCATGTTATCAGAAAACACACTGCCTAGTTTCACGTTCGCCGTGATTGAGCTCCCAGCCCAGGGCATGATTCCTATTAGTAGTATAAACAGAATATTCCTTTTCATTCCTATGATATGCTATTCGCCATTATTGAATATCTTTCCCCAGCTCCTGAGCAAAGTACTATGGTTTTAACTCAGCTATTTTCTTCAGGTCTTCAACAGAAATAGAATTCTTATTATTCCTCCTCCAGAAATACCCTTTTAATAGCCTCGAGGTATCCGTATCCATGCATTGTACATGGCATCAGGTAGCTGGTTTCCGTCCATTCATTCCAGCTGTTGACAGTAATTAGTGGGACTTGTTCAGGATGTTTATCCACAAAGTCTTTTGCTTTCCTTAATGCTCCTTCAAAATTTTCCGGGTTGCTGTTTTTCGTAATGCCTCCAACAAAATTATTAGCCCTCGGACTGGCATCCCAGCCTACTGAAACCTGAGGATAATACCTGGCTTCGTAGTTATCGGAGACCCAGTTCCAAATAGTTACGGCATCCTCAAGCACCTCATTATAATCCCTGTCAATCCCTGTCATATGGGCATAAACATAATGGGTAAGTGAATTAAATCCCAATTGTTTTACAAGTTCTTTTTCGACTCCAAAATTGTTTCCATTCTTGATAATATCCCTTTGTCCGTCTAACCTCAAAGAATACTGTAGCTCAAGACCTTTATAGCCGGCTTTCTTGACTTCATTCCTGAACCAGGCCAGGGCATCTATGGTTTGTTCCACTCCACCCAGACCCTCAATAAGACTATTCAACGAGTAGATCATGAATACAGGTTTTTCATCGATGGTATAATAATTTGCCTGGGAGAAGTACTTTTCAATAAATCTGTGGCAAATTATCTCAAATTCATCCCGGTCGATCCCTGCTTTCCAGATAAGAGACTTGGTTTTCCTGGCAAAGGCGTCATCCGCACCGCGTTTGTCCCAGGCTCGACCCACATCATGATTGGCCCACATCAGGTAGAATTTCATCTTATACTTATTTTTCGCCTTTAGAAAACCATCGTTCAAATGACCTTCCAGGAATGGCATGCCGTCGTACCAGTACCAGTCGAAAATAAATACATTAACGCCGTGGTCGGTGGCTGCTTCTATTTCCATTTCTGCCACATAAGGATCCGCTTCGTTTACATAGCCCCATAAAGGATATCGTGGTTGTTCATGCCCTTCAAACTTGGGTTTATTGCTTATAACAGTTTGCCACTCTCCAATCCCATCGGGCCAGAAAATTTTTGCACGGTCATCGGGATGGTAAGAAGGCCAGACTATTGCAGCCACATCGTACTTTTTGTCTGAACCCGATGCTGAGTTGTTGCCGTTGGTTTGTGAATAAACAGAATTCAGGAATAACACATTGCAGCATAGTATAGCAACACCAGCCTTCAGTCTCATAGATGATTTCATAAGCTTATCATTCTTTTAAGGTTACATTTCATACAAACTATAAAAGTAGCGCAATCCTCATGGAAGATATCACTTGGTTGAATCAAATTATTACGATTATGTTACAGTGTTAATCAGATTTGTTTCATAAGTCATTCCCAATTACACAAATTAATTCTTTTTAAGATTTTCATCTTGTAGATAATTAATGAGCAGAACTCCGGTCGGAAGGTCTTGGGAGGGGGCTTATTAGTATTGGATTTGCCTTCCTCCAGCTTAGCCCCTCTCGAATTCCATTTCATCAGATCAATTTCACTTATTGGGGTCAAACTCTAAATTCATGGGCGGATATCCTCCAGGGGTGATATAGAGTCCAAATCGTTCAAGGTAATCCTGTTCGGGAAGAAACTCATCATTGGCAAGCTCCAGGGCCGTAGTCAATTTTACCTTTAATTCAGCTTTTAATTTATCATTCCCCTCTTGCTCTATTAGATTGGTGAATTGATAGGGGTCTTTTTCATTATCATAAAGCAACCAGGGACCAGTTAAATCCTCAACATAGGTATAGCGGCTGGTCCGAACTCCCCTGAATTCTCTTTTTACAACATTTTTAGTAGGATTGGTTATTAATGCAGCATTCTCAAACTCATCCTCATTGCCAAGCAAAATGTCAGAAAAATCGCTACCCTCAAATTTCAGATCAGTATTAATTTCACACAGTCCTAACAGTGTAGGCAAAATGTCGGGGGTCCCAATGGGCATTTCAATGGTACGTCCCTCTTTGACAGCATCCGGGTATTTTAATAAAAAAGGTACCATAATAGATTCATCCCAGGGGTTGGATTTATGCTTCATCCCCTTGGAACCTACCATATCACCATGATCGGAAGTGAATATGAGAATGGTATTTTCTTCAATGCCCGAATCTTTGATCTGCTGTATAATCCATCCCATAGACTCATCCAATGCGGCAATATGGGCATAGTAGCCTTGAAGCATCTTCAGCGCCTCATCCTTGTAATCCTCAGGCACGTTTTCCCTCAACACTATATTCGTCAGGTCTGAATACATATCCAGGTACTTTTCTGGAACCTGAAAATACGGATCATGGGGTGGTCCCCAGGACAATACTGCCAGGAAGGGATTCTCGTCATTGGCATGGTCTGATATATATTTGCAAAGGTCCTTTGCCTGTTCATGGGCATCGTAACCGTTCCATCGTTTTCTGTTTCGATCATTCCCATCAAAATACCATGAATCCATGTATTCATGTGTACATTCCATCACCTTCCAAAAGTCAAATCCCTGTCTGTTTGATTCTGAAATATAGCCTAATCTATAAGGACCTCCCACATGCCATTTGCCCCAGTAGGCAGTATTATAGCCGGCCTTTTTATAGATTTTGGCCATGGACTCACTTTCGGGATCAAGCAATATATCGTTCAGTAATAAACCATGGGTAGTTGAGTACATCCCTGTCAATAAGCTTGCCCTGTATGGGGTGCATGAAGGACATGTGGATACCGCATTTTTAAAATTAATACCTTCCTGGGCCAATTTATCAAGAATGGGTGTTCTGGCATTGACATCTCCGGCATAACCCGTTGACTGTGCCCGCCATTGGTCTGCAAATACATAAATCACATTTGGCTTTTTATGCTCTTTGCCGCAGCTCACCAATCCGATGAATGCTGCCAGCAATGCCATGAACTGAATTTTTCTCATATTTGATTTTTTTCTAAAAATACAAATCCACCAGCGAACTATCCACACCTTGTGCACCAAATATGAAAATCTTTCATGAGAACCACCTTGGTTTTTGGTATGAATAAAGAATCCTGGAACAATTTTACGGTCTAAAATATAGGTGCTATCATTTGCTGATTCATCTTATCCCATTCCTTTTTTAGCTCTTCAACTTTTTCAGCATTCCTGTGAACCAGGTTGTCAGTTTCCCCAAGATCATCTACCAGGTTATATAATTCCCAATCATTTTTTTGAGGATTAAATACAATTTTCCAATCCCCTAGCCGTAGTGCAGTTTTTTTACCCTGTCTCCAGAAAAGTGAGTTATGAGGTGCATCGGGATTTTCCCCTGACAGGTAGGGCATCAGGTCCACACCATCCAGGTGATCAGGCAAAATGGCGCCTGCAGCGGAAGCAAAAGTAGGGAACAAATCGAGGGAACTTATGGCATGATCATAGGTGGATCCTGAAGGGATCCTGCCTATCCATTGCATCATAAAGGGAATGCGGAGGCCGCCTTCATACATAGATCCCTTTCCTCCACGCAGGGGAAGATTGCTTGAGGTCAGCTCCAGGGTCGGGCCTCCGTTATCACTCAGGAATATTACCAGCGTGTTTTCTTCCAGACCGCATGCTCTCAATTTTTGCATGACCTCTCCCACGCTGTTGTCCATATTAGCCAGCATGGCTGCAAATATCCGCCGTTGAATATCCTCAATGGAGGTGAATTTCTCCATATAGGCATAAGCTCCCTGCATGGGACTGTGAACTGCATTGTAGGCAAGTTGCAAAAAGAAGGGCCGGTCCTGGTGCCTTTCAATAAAGCTGACCGCCTCCCGTGTAAAGGCATCCGTCAGGTACTCATCCTCCTCAACCGGTTGTCCTCCCCGCAGGATCGGATTATTGGCATCGTAGGGTGGTTCATCATAACCCAGGGCGGTATAAAGCACTACCCCATCGCCATGCCATCTTCCTTTGGAACCATCCGGTAATACTTTACGCCGCAGCATGGAGGTAACGCCGTCCCACCAGGGATGCGCATAATAATGTCCTTCGTGAAGAAAACCGAAAAATTCATCGTAACCCCTGCGTTGGGGATGGTAAACAGCTGTACCACCCAGATGCCATTTACCAATTAATGCAGTGGCATAACCCACATCGTGCAGTGCCCTGGCGATGGTTATTTCTCCTGAAGGCAATCCGTATCCAGGCAATTCGTTCCTCGCACCAATTGGATTGTTCTCATAACCAAACCGGGTTTGAACCCGGCCTGTAAGCATTCCGGCCCGGGAGGGGCTGCAATTAGGAGCGGTTACATATCCCGATGTAAACCTGATCCCGTTGTTGGAAATCGCATCAATAAACGGGGTGGGTATTTGAGGATTTCCCTGGCATCCCAACTCCCCATACCCCAGGTCATCTGCAATGAAAAGGATAATATTTGGCCTGTCCTGTTCACCCTTTCCCTCGGAAGAGACAGCAGTTACCGACAGCGGTAAAATATGCATTAAACAACAAAAGGCAATAGTCGCGTGATTCATCATCTGTTTTTCATTAAATTATCATATCTCAATTAGAGGCAATGCACTATTTCCTTTGAGATCGACTTATTACTGCAATTGAGATACACCGTATGTTGAAACAGGTATGATTCGAACCGGACCTGCAAGCCCTGATTTCATTACATCCCAACCGGAAGCATCGAAGGGTTTATAAAGAATATTTACAAAGTTGATTTCATGGAAATTTCTCCATGCCATACCATTTCTGTCCATATAACGGATTCGGTTGGCCATAAGATTGGCAACCTCAATTTTCAGAGTATTCTCTCCCTCATTAAGATAATCTCCAATTTTTACCTGGTAGGGTATGCTCCAGAGTATTCCAAGATCCTTTCCGTTCAACGTTACCCTGGCAGACTCACAAACCTGTCCCAGATCAAGTATGTACTCATCTGCAGAAACATCAGCCTGATCAAAACTTAAGGTATATTCGGCTGTGCCGGAAAAGTTATTCATACTTGTATCACCCAGGTCTGTCCAGGGTGCCAGTGATTCCAGTTCCGCGGGTGCGGGCAGTGTGGGACCCCCTGAAATAAACTCCAGTTTCCATGGGCCCAAAAGATCAATGGGATCATCTATACCTTCAGAATAGGCCCAGCTTTCTGTGTCAATCTGATCTGACCAGGTACGGAGAAATACAGATTCTCCAGGCAGAAGCTGCACCCGAACCTTAGTCTGGTCATTTCCCTTTTTGATTAAGGCCTTCCCATATGATCCATCTTGTGGATCCATGATCATTACAGTATTAGCTTCTTCATTAATTGGGATCATATCATCGATGGGTAAAGCAGTATGATTAACCAGGTAATAAAATTTCCCGTCATCCACTTCACGGCGTGTAAATTTCAAACCATATCTGCCGATTTTTTCACCAGCTATACCTGCATATTCCAGTGCATTTTTAATGTTTCCGGAGAGCAATACTGTTCCCTTCCCGGTTTTAACCTCCTTAATCCCATCACCTGCATCTGTGAATTGCAGGGTTCCAATAAGTTCCCGGAATTTATCCCTTCGAGCATCAAGATCATGCAAACCTGGCACATCATCGGGCATCTTCTCAAAAATGACAATACTTCCGGATTTTGCGAGGTCGATGGCTTTCTGAAGTGATTCAAGAGGCATATTCCGGCATTCCGGAATAACCAGTACATCGTATGACATATCTCCACCGGCGGATTGAAGTACCCCATTTCCAGACTCAACCTGCTCAAGCAATGCATCTGAGATAAAATCATATGAATAACCCTCTTTGGCCATTTTTTCGATTCCCGGGTACACCAGCCATTCCCGGATATTGTGCACGGTAATCTGCATTTCAAGTCTCTCGGGATTGCTCCAGATATCGTAGATTGGCCAGTAGACCAGTATTTCATTATCCGGCTTGCCGGATTGAAGAACAGACTGGCAGCGTGCAATGTATGTGTTTAGTCCCTTTAGGTGTGGCCAGAAACTATTGGATGGGGCAAAATTTGTAGAGGCATAGAACAACCAGCCGGGCCAGGGAGCATCTTCGGGGGAATAGGTCGTACCATGGTAGAACACATGGTTTATTCCTGCCAGGAATGCCTGCTCAACTTCTGGTTTACACTGGGAAAGGGAAACCTTGAAATGTTCCCCAAGCCAGGTAAATGTTTCATTGGAGATCCTTGGTTTGTTTGTGACATGGGCTGCTGAAGTAGCAAGTTTCAGCATCATCGGGTTCGGCTCCACATTCTTGGTATCATCCGGATCCTTGCGAAGGCCGGGGATATCGAAATTACTATGTCCGAATATTTCGCATTCCGGAATGTCAACTGCGGCATAAAGGTCGATGAGATTCCCGGGTGATCCATGTGCCTGGTTTCTTGAAAGGCTTCCCTGATCGTGAGACCACTGGGTCCAGGGAATGGTAAAGTTTTCAAGCAAAAGTTCCGACATGGTTTCCCTGTAATCGGATTTCAGGCGGGCTATCTTATCATTCTCCTCTTCCCCTGCCAGTTCCCTTAGGTGATCCCTGAGATCGTACCCCCTTCTTGCAGTGAATTCATTAAAAAATCCCGGGGACCAGCTTGCATTATATACTTCATAACTGTCATTGAAGAAAGAGCGAACCCCTTTGTATCCGGCAAATGAATCATCAAATCTTTTCAGGTAGGTTTCCAGGGCAGGTTTGGAAAAATGATTCAGTGTATATCCATCCCCACCCGGAGCAGCCCTCTTCACTCTTTGGCGTGTCTTCCCCGAGAATGCCGCATACAGCTCCCAGTTTCCGGATTCCGGACTCCAGTCCAGTGTCCCGTCTTCCCCAACCTTGTCTGTTAGGTCAAGTATCTCATCGCTATCCGAATAAGCGATCAGCGCCTCCAGGTTTGCACCAATTTCAACCTGCCTCGGATCATCGGGGACTATCTTCTCTTTGATTGATTCATTTCCCACCAGCTCATATTTTCGTACAATCAACTTGCTGGCCGCATCTTCCGGAGTTATCTGCGGACCCCCAAAAGGCCAGCCCGTTCCCAGGGTCATATCCAGTCCCATATCATGTCGTTCTGCCTCCGATACGCTGGTTTTCAAAGCTGCCATCCAGTCCGGTGAAAGGAATTCCAAATACTGCTCCTCACGTCCCTTTACTCCATAAATAGGAGCGATTTCTAGTCCCCCGAAACCAGCCTCATCATATTGTTCCATCAGCGAGCTGATATTCTCCTGATCAACCGCAGATCCCATCCACCACCAGCGGGTCCATGGTTTTGTCTCTTTGGTAATCTCCGGCCAGGGATCAGAAATCTTTGAATTTTTTGAACAGGATCCACAGAGAAGGGTAAGAATGCCTGCAAATACAATAGAGATTGCGATGCGTTTCATAGGGCGTAGGTTTGTAGGTTCAGAAACTATGCATGGTGCTGAGATTATAAATTTAAAAAGCTTTTTGTTATTAAGGTTAAACAAAGCACGAATTAAGTTGCACATATTGGCACTCTATCGATAATACGTTTTATGGAGCCTATTTTCTTTTACATTTGTTTCATATAATAGGATAATGGGAAAAACTACACACAAAACAGTAGGAAATTTTCGCTGGTTTATTTTGGGGCTCCTGTTTCTGTCGACCACAATTTTATACATTGACCGTTCCGCACTGGGGATACTTGCACCCGATCTCCAGAAATCCATTGGCTGGAGCGAAGAACAGTACGGCTATATCAACACTGCTTTTATGATCGCCTATGCCATCTGCTTTTTAATTATGGGAACCATCATTGACCGAATAGGAACCAGGAAAGGGTATATGATCTCCATTGGCATATGGAGTCTTGCCACTGTTGCTCACACCCTGGCAGGCCGATGGATTGGTTTTGCCATTGCCAGGTTTGCATTGGCAGCAGGGCAGGCCGGGAGTTTCCCCTCCGCAATCAAGGCAGTGGCAGAATGGTTCCCAAAGAAGGAACGAGCTTTGGCTGTTAGCATTTTTAACGGAGGGTCCAACATGGGGACAATCCTGTCTCCCCTGATTATTCCAGGATTGGTTTTAATGGTGGGGGACTGGCGGGTTGCTTTTGTGTGGACCCTTCCAATCAGCCTGATATGGATAGTTTTATGGTCCAGAAACTATAAAAAACCTGAAAATCATAAATCAGTATCTGAGAAAGAGCTCACCTATATAAACTCAGACTCGGAACCGGAAGTACAGGACAATAAACTTTCCTGGAAAGCCATTCTACCTCACCGTGGTACCTGGGCAATTGCAGTGGGAAAATTCATTGCCGATCCCATTTGGTGGTTCTACCTTTTCTGGGGAGCGAAGTTCCTGAATGAAAAGTTTGATGTAAACCTGAAAGAAATCGGATTGCCATTTTTCACCATCTATCTTGCCTCCTGGGGGATTGGCGTTACCTTGGGCTTTATATCCTCAAGATACCTTAAATCAGGTATGAGCCTGAACCGTGGCAGAAAAATGAGTCTTTTAACCTGCGGTTTGCTTGCAGTTCCGGTGGCATTTGTACCACATACAGATTCTTTATGGCTTGCTGTAGCTTTGATTGCACTTGCAGCAGGGGGCCACTGTGGATGGTCTGCAAATATTTTCAGCCTGATGTCAGATATCTTTCCAAAAAAGGCAACGGCATCTGTTGCCGGATTTGGAGGTTTTTCCGGTGCTGTTGGAGGTGCAATTGTTGCATTCGGTGTGGGCAAAATACTCCAGCATGCAGGAACAGACGGTTATGCCATCCCCTTTCTTGTTGCCAGTTGTGGATACCTGATTGCCCTTCTAATCATACATCTGATTGTCCCCAATATAAAACCCGTAAAATTATAATCGGAATAGAATGACAGGTAAAGAAAGAATACATCAGGCGCTTCACTTCCAGGAAGCAGACCGGGTTCCCTATGATCTCAGTGGGACCACTGTAACCGCTATCACAAGTAATGCCTATGAGGCTGCGATGAAAGCCAGGAATATGAAACCGGAATATGACCCGGTGCAGGTAGATGTGATTCAACAGATCATTACACCCATTGAGGAGAATCTTCTTGCCTTAAAATCTGATACAAGACGTATCGGGGCAGTGAGGATCCAGGATTATGATTCGGCAAAAAAAGTAAATGGTAATGTCATTACCGTAACTGATTATTATGGATGTGACTGGGAAAGGGATCCCGGAAAGGATTTTTATTTCAATCAGGTATCCTTCCCACTTGAACCCTTTGACAGTCTCTCGGAAAGTGTAGAAAACCTGCATCGCCCCGATTTAGAAAATTACCTTCAGATCCTGAGAAAAGATCTTTCTCAGCAATTCAAAAATGTAGGTGATTTTGCCTGTTTAGCGGACCGGAATACAGCCGGATTTACTGAAAATTCCCTGAGGATCCGCGGATATGAAAAATGGTATCTTGACACCTTGCTGGATCCGAATGGGGTTGACCGTCTGTTGAATATTATTCTGGAGGATAAGATAAAATACTGGGATGCTGTTATTGACTGGGCCATTGAGGAGGGTTGTGAGGAACGCATCCAGGTGATCTCCGAATGTGATGATCTGGGTGCCCAGGATTCCACCATTCTTGAACCTGACCTGCTCAGGAGCATGGTAATTCCAAAAATAAAAACCCTCTTTCAGCACGTAAAAAAACGTTTGCCTCATGCAAAAACTTTCTTCCATTGCTGCGGTTCAATCCGTGTCCTGATCCCCGATCTCATCGATGCAGGTATGGATATCCTGAACCCGGTTCAGTTCACGGCTGAAAACATGGATCTGAAGGAACTTAAACGTGATTTTGGCAAAGACATAACTTTCTGGGGAGGAGGAGTAGATACACAATCCACTCTTAACAACGGGACCCCGCAAGAGGTAAGAGACCAGGTAAAATGGGTCCTGGATATCATGGCACCCGGTGGAGGATTTGTATTTGCTCCGGTTCATAATATCCAGGATGATGTAAGCCCTGATAATTTCTGGGCAATGTGGGACACCCTGCAGGAGTATGGAAAATACGGCTAAGTTCTAAATATAACAGCAATTATTTGTATATTTGTCAGATGAAATCAAGTCAAGAAATCAAGGAGTTATTTGCTCAATTGCCGATATCCTCCCAAATGCAATTATTGGATGAGTTGCTGCAAGAGCAGGAATTACAAG
>DRHS01000205.1 GCA_011053095.1 Bacteroides sp. | reverse complement strand
AATCTGGGTAGTGGGTGCAGATGCGGCCGGGGTGATGTACGGGGGACTCGAACTTGCAGAGCAAATCAGATTGTACGGCCTGGAGGGTGTGCGGGAAACAGACCAGAATCCATACATTGAGATGAGAGGAACAAAGTTCAATATTCCGCTTGATGTCAGAACCCCAAGCTACACCGATATGAGTGATGTTGCTCAATATAACATCTCAGAAATGTGGAGTTTCGATTTCTGGAAGGAATACATCGACAACCTTGCAAGATACCGTTATAACTATATTTCTCTTTGGAGTCTGCATCCCTTTCCTTCCATGGTAAGGGTACCTGAATATCCGGACGTTGCTCTCGACGATGTCAGGAAATCCACTGCCAGCTTTGAAGAGTATTATTCGACAAGGACCACGGATTTGGGTGAACCTGAGATCCTTGATAATTATGAGACGGTCCTGGAAATAAGCATTGATGAAAAAATCGAATTCTGGAGAAAGGTGATGAAATATGGAAAGGACCGGAATATTAATTTCTATGTAATCACCTGGAATATATACGTGTATGGGACAAATGGCCAATATGGCATTACTGAGGATATTACCAACGAAACAACTAAAGATTATTTCAGAAAAAGTGTTACTCAAATGTTTCGCACATATCCTGATCTGGCAGGAATTGGTTTGACTGTTGGAGAAAACATGGGTACCGATGATTCTGCAGAGAAAGAAAACTGGGCCTTTGACACCTATGCCCAAGGTGTAATGGACGCTGCCAGGGAGCAGCCCGAGAGACAGATCCAATTTATCCACCGCCAGCATGAAACCGGGGCAAAGGATATCGCCAGGAAATTTAAGCCTCTGAATGATTATCAAAACATTGAGTTTCTATTCAGCTTCAAATATGCCAAGGCACACGCAATGAGCTGTGTCGAGCAACCATATCACGAAGATTTCGTGAAGGATATTGAGGGATTAAAAACCATATGGACCCTGCGAAATGATGACAATTACTACTTCCGCTGGGGAGCTCCCGATTTTGTCCGCGAATTCATGAAAAATATCCCAACCGGAGTAACAAAGGGATATTATTACGGTTCTGACCAGTATGTATGGGGGAGAGAATTTCTAAGCCTTGAGCCTGAGACCCCCCGGCAGCTTGAAATCGTAAAGCACTGGTATCATTGGATGCTCTGGGGAAGGCTGGGCTACAACCCGGATCTTCAAAACGATCGACTGATAAGCGTTATACAGGAACATTTCGGGGAGATTGATGCCGCTGGATTATTCCGGGCCTGGCAGGAGGCTTCTATGATATATCCTGTAACCAATGGATTCCACTGGACAACTTCGGACTATAAATTCTACATCGAGGGATGTAAGGGCCGTCCCCGATTTACGCTTACAACTACGGGTTTTCATGATGTAAATAATTTCATATCAATTAAGCCCCATCCTTTGACTGGATATCAATCCATACCTGATTACGTGAATTCTTCAGTTGAAAAAAAGCCTTCTGAACTGGCTGATCCACTTGAAGTATCCAGGCTGCTTCATAATCACGCTGACAGCTCTCTGGCAATAATTGAATCCTTGAATCATACAGAAAACAAAGAATTATTTAACACACTGAATGACATCCAGGCGATGGCTTACCTTGGGAAGTATTACGCCTGTAAAATACATGGAGCGGCTCAGCTTGCCCTTTTCAGGGAGACCGGAGATAAAAGGTACAAGGATGAAGCTGTAGCCGAGCTCATCAAGGCCTCAGAGTACTGGGAAATGTATTCAGAAACGGCTATGTCTCAATACAAGAATCCGCTCTGGACAAACCGGGTGGGTCATGTAGACTGGTTGAAAATTGCTAAAGAGGTTAAGAATGATATTGCAATCGCAGCAAGCGACCCGGGTCCACCTCATTGAAATAGCATTGAAGACGTAAGAAAAATACTTAAGTTTACAGATGGAGTGATTTATTAAGGCGGTAAAGTGATCCTGAGAATTCGCAGAACGGCTCATGAATCAGCCTCGCGCATCATTCGTAATCTCAAAATTCATTCAAAAACTGAATAATTTATGAAATTATACACGGGCATTTTCCTTTTCATAATTTTATGTGGTTGCTCACTGCAGGAAGAACAGTCTGTGCCCAATATCATATACATCATGACCGACCAGCAGGCATTCGATGCCATGAGCTGCGCCGGCAATCCTTTGGTACATACTCCGGCCCTTGATGGTCTCGCTGAGGATGGAATCCGATTTGAAAAAGCCTATTGTGCCTACCCCCTCTGTGTGCCCTCCCGTGCTGCCATGTTTACAGGAAGAATGCCTCATGAAGCCGGGATATACGTTAATACAAGGGTTATTAAGGATGAGAATATGCCCTTTGAAACAGTGGCACAACGGCTGCTTTTGGGAGGGTACAAAACTCATTACATCGGCAAATGGCATCTAACAATTCCAAGGTCTGATACTGCTGCCCATGGCTTCCAGGGCATCGAAATCCCGGGGTCCCATGGCTACGATTCTGTCTATGCCAGGCTTGCTGAAGAGTTCCTCGACCAGAAGCATGAAAAGCCATTCTTCCTCTGCGTCTCATTCGTAAACCCTCACGATTGCTGCCAGCTCGCAAGGGGGGAGGATCTTTCAGAATTTGAAGGTCCCATACCCGGGCTGCCGCCACAGGAGGAACTTCCTCCCCTGCCTGATAATTTTGAAGTTCCTGAGGGGGAACCCGATTATATCCGGGTATGGCAGGAAGAGAATAGCGAACGGGTGTATCGGTCACATTTCTGGAACGAAGATGAATTCAGGGCATACCAGTGGGGATATTACAGGCTTGTGGAAAAAGTTGACTCCCTGCTCGGAAGAGTATTTAATGCCATATATGCATCACCGGCTGCAGACAATACCATTATTATATTTTCATCCGATCATGGAGACGGCATCAGCAGGCACCGGTGGAACCAGAAATGGTCTGCCTACGATGAATCTGCCAGGGTACCCTTCATAATTGCTGGAAACCCGGTGGACAGGAAGGGAGTAACTGATTCCAGGTTGGTTTCTGCGGGACTGGATCTTGTACCGACTATCTGTGATTATGCTGGTGTGGATCCTCCGGGTAACATTCGCGGGATGAGTTTACGACCCCTTGTAGAGGATAATCTGGCGGGGGACTGGAGAAAATATGTGGTTACCGAGCTGAGCTTTGGAAACTGGGTGGATGAATACCATGTTGATACCTTTCCAAAGGCGAGGATGCTTCGCAGTGATGATTATAAATACGTGGCCCTGGATAAGGGAACTCAAAGGGAACAATTGACCGATATGAAAAATGATCCGGGGGAAATGAAGAATCTTGCCCTGGATCCTGCATACAGTGATGTTCTGGTGGAGCATAGGAAATATCTGGATGAGTGGATAAAACTCACAGAAGATTCATTCCGCCTGCCCGAATAAACTCAGAAATGAAAATATATACAATAACCGGCCTGCTCGTTCTATTTTGGTTAAGTGGATCAAACGCCCAGGATAATGAATTAAAATTGTGGTATGATCAGCCCGGTGAAGTCTGGACCGACGCAGTTCCTGTCGGGAACGGAAGGCTCGGTGCAATGGTCTATGGCGGGACTGATAAGGAGATGATCCAGTTCAATGAAGAAACTCTGTGGACCGGACAGCCTCATGATTATTCGAATCCGGGTGCAAGTCAGTATCTCCAGCCAATGCGTGACCTGCTTTTTGAGGGAAAACAAACCGAAGCCCATGAACTGGGGAATAAGCATTTTATGTCCAGGCCCATAGGACAGTTCTGCTATCAACCCATGGGAGACCTGCACCTGTCATTTCCGGGTCATGAACAGGTAAAAAATTACAGGAGAGAACTGGATTTACAGAATGCTGTCGCCAGGGTATCCTACGAGAAAGATGGAGTCTTGTTTACCAGGGAGATTTTTTCTTCAAACCCGGGAGAAGCCATTGTGATAAATATGAAGGCCGACAAGAAGAAGGCACTGAATTTTTCAGTGTCACTTAGCTCACCCCATTCAGACTACTCAGTAAGTGCTGAGGATGGGAAGATCATTATTAGTGGTAAGTCAAATGATTATCAGGTGCCTCAAAACAGGATCAGAGGTTTTCCCGATAACATAGATTATCCATCAAGCCAGTTAAGATTCGAATCAAGACTTAAAGTGATAAGCTGTGATGGAGAGGTCACGGAACTTGGAGATGAGCTGGTGATAAAATCTGCTTCTGATGTTACCCTGGTACTGGTAGCTGCCACAAGTTTTAATAATTATAAAGACATCAGCGGCAATCCATCTTCAAAGTGCACGAATGCCCTGGATAGATTGTCAACAACGGAATATAAAAAATTATTAAAAGATCATATTGGAGACTATCAGGATCTGTTTAACCGGGTAAAGCTTGATCTTGGCAGTTCAGATATATCCCGGAGACCAACGGATCAGAGGGTAGAAACATTTTCTGAAGATAATGACCCTGATCTGGTCACCCTATTGTACCAGTATGGAAGATACCTGTTAATCTCCTCCTCCCGCCCCGGAACCCAGCCTGCAAATCTTCAGGGCATCTGGAATGACCGCCTGGCACCTTCGTGGGACAGTAAGTATACCATTAATATAAATACGGAAATGAATTACTGGCCAGCAGAGGCATGCAATCTTTCCGAATGTGCTGACCCGCTTATTGCAATGGTGGAAGACCTGAGTCGTACAGGCATTGCTGTAGCAAAAGACCATTACAATATGAATGGCTGGCTGGCCCATCACAATACGGATATCTGGAGAGGTGCGGCACCCATAAATAATTCTAATCATGGCATCTGGGTGACCGGCGGTGCATGGCTGTCCCAGAACATCTGGTGGAGATATCAGTTTACCGGGGATATTCAATTCCTCAGAGAGACGGCCTATCCCATTCTCAGGGAAGCATCTGTATTTTTTACCCAATACCTGACACCTGATAAGAACCACCCGGAATTGCTTATCAGCGGACCCAGTAATAGTCCCGAGAACGGAGGACTCGAAATGGGACCAACTATGGATCACCAGATCATTCGGAATTTATTCAGTAACACTATCGAAGCTGCGGAAATCCTGGGTACAGATGAGGAACTGGTTGCGGAACTGAAACGTCTGTATCCGAAGATCGCACCCAACCAGATCGGGCAATACGGGCAGCTTCAGGAATGGATGGAAGATAAAGACGATCCTGAGAATGAACACAGGCATGTATCTCATCTTTGGGGATTGCATCCCGGTAATGAAATACATCCCCTGACGACGCCGGAACTGGCAGATGCATGCCGGGTTACATTATCACATCGGGGCGACCAGGGAACCGGCTGGTCCCGTGCGTGGAAAATAAATTTCTGGGCCAGGTTAATGGACGGGGATCATGCCTTCCTGATTCTCAGCAATTTAATTCTGCCTGTCAACTTCGAGAATACTGATATATGGGAAGGCGGGGGAGGCCTGTACAAGAACCTTTTTGATGCGCATCCGCCCTTCCAGATCGACGGAAATTTCGGGGCTACTTCAGGCATTACCGAAATGTTTCTTCAATCTCATCTCCGGGATGAGAATGGAAATTATTACCTGGATATTCTTCCCGCCTTACCGGGCGCCCTGCCCGACGGAGAAATTTCAGGCCTACGCGCCAGGGGTGGATTTGAAGTGGATTTGAAATGGAGCGAAGGGGAAATTGTACAGGTCAGAATTACTTCCCTCCTTGGGAATAACTGTTTGGTAAGAACGGGACAGGACCTTGCGGTTGCCGGCAACGTAGAGAAAACCACCGGAGGTAATGATAGAGATTTCCTTTCAACATATCATTTTGAAACTCAAAAAGGACAAAGCTATGTTTTTGAAAAAACAAAATAATCTGACTGCTGGATTGCTTGCTGTCATCCTCATTTTAGGTTTATCAGCCTGCAACCAAAACCAGCCGGTCTCTTCAGAAGAAGACAGTCAAGTTCCATTGGAACATTTTCAGGATATGAAATTCGGACTGTTCATTCACTGGGGCCTCTATGCTGTGCCTGCCGGGGAATGGAAGGGAGAATACGTCCGTGGAATCGGGGAGTGGATACAGAAGCGAAAAGAGATACCCATTACAGAGTATGAAAAACTGGCCGATGAATTCAATCCCATAAAATTCAATGCAGAAGAATGGTCACAGCTGGCGGAGGATGCCGGCATGAAATACATGGTAATCACCTCGAAACACCATGATGGGTTTGCAATGTATCACTCGAAAGCCAGCGATTACAATATCATAGACCGGACACCCTTTGGCCGGGACCCTTTGAAGGAACTGGCAGAAGCCAATGCAAAAAGGGATATCGGCTTTGGTTTTTATTATTCCCAGGCACAGGACTGGCACGAACCAAATGCTTCTGGGAACGACTGGGACTTCCCAAGCGAGAGGGATCCCAAACCCTATGTGGAAGGGAAAGCCCTTCCCCAGGTTAAGGAGCTGCTGGAGAATTATGGAAACCTGTCCCTGATCTGGTTCGACACTCCCAGGTTGCTAACCCAGCAACAGGCCATGTCACTGAAACAGATGGTCAAGGACAAACAGCCCGATTGCCTGGTCAATGACCGCATTGGATTTAGCCTTGGAGATTATTACCAGATGGGAGACAATGCCATTCCTACCCTCGTTTATTCCTGGAAGGCATGGGAGATCCCGGCCACCTTAAATGATACCTGGGGGTATAAGAGTATGGATAACAACTGGAAAGACCCCAAAGACCTTCTTTATAAGCTGAGTGATATAGTCAGGAAGGGAGGGAATTACCTGTTGAATGTGGGACCCACAGCCGAGGGGGTGATACCCGCTGAGAGCCAGAAGATCCTAAGAACCATGGGAAAATGGCTGGATGTGAATGGAGAGGCAATCTATGGAACCAGGCATACCCCGTTTTTCAATACCGGTATTACCTGGAAATGTACCACTAAACCAGGAAAGCTGTATTTCCATATTCTGAACTGGCCCGGGAGTTCGCTTGAGGTCGTGGGACTTGAAAGCAGGGTTTCTTCTGCTAAATTTCTTAAAGACGGATCGGAGGTTGAATTCCAGCAGTCCGGTAATGTTCTGACATTCGATTTGCCTGAAAGCCCACCGGATATCTACAATTCGGTGATTGAGGTTGAGATCGGGGATGAAACTGCAATTATCAGTCCTGGTATGGGCTTTGATGATCCCCAGGATAAGATTGTACTCTACTCCAGAGATGCCCGTATCCGGGGCGAGGAAGCCCGATACGACTGGAATTCACAAACCGTAAGCGGATTTCATCCCTCGAATAGTCCCTCAAACGAGCTATGGTGGTACCATTACCCTTATGACAGCGATACATTCATGATCAGCGTTGAATATGCATGCAAGGATGATATTGCAGGCAGTTCATACTACATTAAAAAGAGAAACAGGGACAATGAGTCCCAGAATCATGAACTTTCGGGCAAGATTGAAGCAACTGGTGACGAATTCAGGGTCTTCGAAGCAGGAGAAATGTTTTTTGCCGAGGGAGAATACCAGATCATAAATCTTGGACTCAGTGATGAAATGTCATCTGACCTTAGAATCAGAAAGATCATTCTGACCCGTAAATCAAACTGAAAAGAATTAGAAAAAAGGAAGGCACCTGGCTTATTTACTCAGGCTGTCATCCCCATGTGAGAATCCTTCTTCTTTAATGTAATCCAACCACCATTGGATACCTGGATCGCAGAGTGAGCCATCTCCACCCGGATGATTATTCGGTGGAACATTCTGGAGCCAGGTTGAAGCAAAAATGTATCCGGAGTCCTGCTTCAGATGCGTGGCTGTATTCTTGATCTGTTCAGTCTTTTTGCCTTCAGTGTATACACCTACATTTATGTATTCATAAAGTACCTTTTCCTTGCTATATGCCCCCCAGTAGTCAGTCATGGTCCCTTCACTTTCAATATATGGGAGTCCTTCTTTATTATCACTGAAATGCAAAGCAAGGTCGGCGTTTGGCGGTGGACTTCCTTTTGCATTATATCCAATCATGATGGTCGGATCAACCCTTTTACCTGCGGAGATCATATTCTGGATACTAAAACCTGCCTTTTTCTGAGCCATTCCTTCATTATCCGGATCCACAAGGACATTCCTGTAGTTATTTTCAGATAGCCATTTTACGGTATTGCTTACAGCCCTTTCTGCATCCTCCTGCTTCCAGCTTTCCCATTTTCCATCGGAACCTCCCCAGTACAGACAGCCTACAAGTACAACCATATTACGGTCGTCACATGCCTGAATAATCTTTGCCATTCTTTCCAGGTATACGGGTTCCAGGCTTGAATCTTCCCTGTATCCCTTAACATCTCCAAAACGTGACCCCATAAAAAATACCGAGATGGTATTCACTCCGTATGATTTATAAAGATCAAGATATGCAATCAGTCCATCTGTGGTAGCATCTGAAATAAGTGCATTGGAACAACGCAGCCCGATAACCAGGAACTCCTTGTCGTTCAAATAGGTTTTTTGGCCTTTAACTGACAATACATTACCAGCGGAGAGGCTGCCGCAGTGGGCAAAAAATACGATTGCCAGGATTAAGGATCTCATGATTTTTAGCATTCTGTTGATTGATATTTAATACGGGATTGATCCCGAAACTCATTAATCGTCTGATTATTCAGCCAGCCCTTTGCTTAATTTTCATTCTCGCCAAGTCCGAACCTCTCCCAGTGGATCCTGAAGAGGTATGCCGGTTCGTCCTCATTTCTTCCAACCTGAGATACCTGGCTGAATATCCCATAATATTTTTGCTCTATATAATACAGGTAGCGGTGTACAGTATTAATTGTGCGATCCGTTTTCTGCGCCGGGTTCAGGCGGAGGCTCGCCCGGATTATATAATCCACATTACCTCTGCGCAATAAGTTGACCAGAGTGTCGGGGATTACTGCTATACCCGGATTTCCGCTTGCCTGGATCTTGTTTCTCAGGTAGTCAAAGTCGGTTCTGTACTTCAGGTCAGCCTGCTGAAGCCTTTCAATGAAAATCATAGTTGAGGGTTCAGAAAAATTATAGATCGAGAACATTGAATCGCCTGCTGTGATAAAAGCTTCAACCTCCCTTTTCATACCATATTCAAAATCACGTGGAAGATTTTTCGATTTCAGCTCCCTTTCATTAATGATAATATATTCCATCTGCTTATCCTCCATTTTTCGGAAGACTGAATCTGCATTGAGGGTGGGGAGTTTGTGTATGCCATAAAAATTCCTTCCATCTCCGTAAATAAAGGACATGGATGGTTTTCTGGAAGCAATCCTGGATTCCTCGGGAGTGTTTTTTGCAGCCCATTCACTCATCTTGAGGTAATTTACCCAGTCAGGGGAGTAGCCATAGTATTTATTTCCCCTGATATTTTTCATCAGGGCATCATTATTTGCTTGTGCCTTCTTGACAGAATTTCCGAATTGTGTAAAGAATAGAATGAACAGTGAAAGCACAAGTACCGGCTGGATCCAGCCGAATTTCTTTGATTGGGTTATCTGTAGCAATCCCCAGGGAAGCAGAAGAAAGATAAGGGGAAAATAAATAATTATCAGGCGCATTTGTCCCCAATGCTGCTGCAGGACTACAAAGGATACAAACAGGATTATCCCAAGATAATATCCCACAAACCGCATAACGCGGCTTTTCTTTATTGCATAGAATATTGCAATGGTAAAAAGAATGTAGATTAATATTGTAAGAAAAGCATTGGTTCCAGAACTTCCGGGATCCTTTAATCCCGTACCAATCAGCAAAAGGCGTGATAGATATATCTGAGAGTTATCAAGGAACCTGTCAATCATTCCCCCAAAATCCTCACTTCCCATTGCAGGATTATAATAATTTTTTAAAAACAAACCCTCAAGCTGTGCGTTGAAATCCTCACCTTGGATGTTCCACCTTAAGGATTTATATATTCCAAAGGGAATACGCCACAATATAAAACCAGCCAGGGTGTACCCCGCAAGGTAAAATTTCTTCTCTGTTAGCAGATACAGAAGAACAACACCCAGCACTGCCAAACCTATGTTCCTTGTAAGGTACATGGTGAAAAGCAGAAATCCCACGAGCAGAATAATCCACCAGTTTTTGGTGATCAGCCTTATATTATCTTCAATTTCATCGTAGTACCGGATTATAAGATAGAAAAGTGCTGATTGCAGGAAAAGGTACATCGCTTCAGTATAGGTCTGGCTTCCGAAATACAGCAACTCTGAACTGACAGATGCCATGAGCAGTGCAAAGACCAGAATTGTTGCCGGCACTTTCCCGCGAAAAGTATAATAGAAAAATACCAGTGAACCAATCAGGAACAGGTACGAGGTAAATTTGAACAGGAATATCTTAAAACCAACTATCCGCATTACCCAGGAGAGGAAAATCGAGTAAAAAGTTCCGTGAAAACCAGGGTATGCTAAACCATCCATGAATCGTTTTGCACTTTCAATATAGCCGGAATCATCACCTCCCTCACTTATCCGCAAATCAAAAAGATAAAATCCAAGAATTGCTGTGAGTATTATGCTCAGGGTGAAGAAAAGAGACAGGCGTTTCTCAAAGAACTGGTCAATGGTCTGGAATAAAGTCAGTTTTGGTTTGACTACCTTCTGTTTCTTTGACATGGTACAGGGTCTGTGTTTAGGACACAAATTTTACATTATCCTCGTTGATATCAAAGATAATATATATTTACCTTTTGCCGCCGTCTAAACTAAGAGGCTGAAATGAAAGATCATCTGATTAGCTCATAGCATACAAGCTTTGCATCACTTCGGGCGAATATTTTTCTTCCTGAAAATGCAGGGTGTGACCAGTTGACACCTCCCCTGGGATTTGGGGATACGCTTACCGGTTTTACCAATTCAACCCTTCCCAGGTCTTTGAAGCCCGATTCTGAGATCTCTCCAAGGACCAGTTCACCAAGTTCATTAAATGCCCATATTTTATCATCCTGTCTGACTAGATGCGCATTGGCCCAGCGTCCTACAGGAACCAGGGTTTTGTCGGTCCAGACCCGATCACCCTTTGTCATTTCAAGGCAACGGAATTCCCCGTAGCTATCTATTCCATAGATATAATCTCCCTGAATAAAAGGCGTGGAAATGCAGCAATGCAATGCATCGGTATTTCGTTCGTCTTTTCCGGCCCGTGTCCAGATGAGTTCAGCATCCTGGTCATTTTCGTCAAGCCGGATAAGCATTGAACCGTCCCAAAAACTACTCAGGAAAATATAGGGAGGGGAGTAGGCAGGGGTAGAGATATTAATTATGCCTTTTCTCCTTATAAAAGGAATTTTCCAATACACTCTGCCAGTTTCCGTATCCAGTCCCGCAAGGTTGTCTCCGGTCCAGCAAACCAGAACTCTTTTTCCTGCCTGGTCAATGACGATTGGGGCAGAATAGGAAGCCTGGTCAGGCAACGATCTCCAAACCTCCTTACCGGTTACCTTGTCAAACGCCATAAGGCATGCCTCCGGGCGTCCGGCCATCTGAACGATTAACAGGTCTTTCTCAACGAGTGGCGAGGCTGCCAGTCCCCAGACTGGAATCTCGCTGTCATAATCCTTTACTCCGTCTACATGCCAGAGTTCCTTCCCCGTATATGCATCCAGGCAATAGAGGTTTCCCATGGTTCCGAAAGAATAGGCCCTGCCCTCATCAATCAGCACGGATGCTCTCGGACCAGTAGGATAGCCTACTCCTGAATAGGGGCGTTCATATTCATGGGTCCAGACAGACTCACCTGTTTTGGCATCAAAGCAAAGCACCCGCTCTGACCAGGTTGATTCGCCTACATAGTCCATTAGGTAAACAAAACCATCAGCCACCGTTGGTCCACAGTAACCCTGTCCCACAGGAACTTCCCAGATTTTTTTCAGATCCCCATGGTTCAGTGATTTTTTTTGAAGATCAAGATGCCAGATCCCATTCCTTTCCGGTCCCATCCATTGGGGCCAGTCATTTTTTTGCATGTTTTCCTGACTCCAGCAGGTGATTGCCAACAGGGATATAACAAGAGCGAGAGTCATTTTTGATTGAATCCGGGTTTCCACAGGAATTAGTTTTTCCTGCTAAGATAGTTTTAACCGGGATAACGGCAAGAATCCAACAATGGTTAAGCTTTACTGAACGATCAGTTTTCCTCTGAAAAGCCGGTTTCCACTTATCTCAACAATGTAGTATCCCTGAACAAGGTTTTCCCGGTAGATCATTATTTCATCATGCCTTATTGATCCAGCTACCTTTACGATTTTGCCGGAAAAGTCCCGGATGGTCAGCAAATATTCTGACTGATCCGGATTCGAAAACCTGATGGTAGCAAATTCTTGCATGGGATTAGGATATATATCCAATGGATTTATCTCCATTGGGGAGTTGGCAGAGGTTGTCGTTTTAAGTTTATTGTCTTCCATGTTGGAAAGAGAGTGAGAGTAGGGACCTGTACCTGCTTTTTTCGCGTCAGATGGATAACATGGTTCTGCCCTTACACCTGCAATACGGTAAAAATACCTGAATGTGAGAGCATTCGGATCATTGTCCCGGTATACATTCAGATCGGAAGACAGTGTATTTATTTTATTCAGCGAGGTTGAATCCGTACCCCGGTAGATCTCGTATGATACAAAATCCATGGAGCTGTTCTCAACCTCATATTTCTCCCATTTAAGATTAACACCATCCACCGAACTCTGGTATTGCAGGAACATGGGTATATGATAGATGGCATCAGAAATGTCAGACTCGTTGCTGCATGTATCTACTGCTGTAATTTTATACACCCACTGGCGCTGTTCCGGATCTGCCACGGTATCTTTGAAGATGCTAAGCTCATCATAGGGAACGGTACCGATTATATCATACTGGTTAATTATGCCGGTTTGCCTGTAAATATGATATGCAGCCGTCCCCATCTCCTGAGTTTTTTCCCAAACAATAAGATTATATCCTGTTGCCAGGTCTGTCGTTATCAGACATATATTGTCATTGTTGAAGGGTTGGTTAAAGTGAATGTCTATAGTGTCGGATACCAGGCAAACAGAATTGTTTCTGCCGGCGGTAACCATGTAGCTACCTGAACTCTTAACTGATATACTCTGATCTCCCGATTCATTGTTCCAGATATAATTGTCGTATTGGTCGCCGGCATCAAGTATTGTTTCTTCCCCCTGGCAAAAGGCCATATCGGCACCAAGATCAAGTGCGGGTATAGCAGGATCAATTATGATATTGATCACATCTTTACCGGAACAATTGTAACTGTTCCATACCTGTACTTCAACGGTCTGCTGAGTGCTTACTCCAATTTCTTGTAGGGTATCTCCTGTGCTCCAGGCATATTTTGTATATCCTGATCCGGCATTTAACTGAGCTTCCCCTCCCTCACATACGTGGATGTCATCGCCCAGATCAATAATTGGCACTGCATTTATAGTAAGTTCAGCTGCATCACTTGCCAATCCAACCAGATTGCATTCGTTTTTTACAAGGACGTTGTAGTCCTTTGCATCGGAAAAATTGACAGAGGAAATCTTATAATCAGAATCGGATATCCAGTCGGTGACAGACTGGTTGTTTGCTTTCCATTGGTACAATAATGGCTTAGAACCAGAAGCATTAACATGAAATGTAACTTCATCCTTCAGACAGGCCGATTTATTTGCTGGCGGATTGATAATTTGTGGTCCTGTTTTTACCGATAGTATAGCCGGATCAGATGATACCTGATCACCACAAATTCCGCTGATTTGACAACGGTACAGTAAGCCTGAGTGATCGGACCCTGCATCCTGAATATTAAGTGTGAAGCTGGCAGAGCCGGTATATGCTGCTGTATCATTTATGTTCGCCCAGGTAGTACCGGCATCACGACTTAACTGCCAGGAATATTCCAGTTCATCTCCCTGAACATCAACAGTATATTTTGTATTCTGCACCGTTCCTTCACAAAATCCCTGATTCCCGGGTTGGTTTGTAATTGAGGGGGGAAGTTTTACCATTAAGGAGGCTTCATCGCTGGGTACAGGTACACTTGTACACTGGTTTGTCAATCTGACCAGATAACTGCCTGCATGTAAGGCAGCAGCCTGGGGTATAATGAAACTGGTATCCGTAGACTGGTTCGATACTGAGACGCCGGCCTTCCTCCATTCATAGGTTATAGGTTCTGTGCCTCCCCCTCTTGCATGCAAAACGACCTTCTCTCCCAGACACTTAGTTAGTCGCTCGGGATGACGTATCAGGTAGGGTTTCTGAAAAATCGTAAGTCTGCCTGAATCAGAAGGCGTGGTGAAACCGCAAATCCCTGAAACTACGCATTTAAATATATCCTGATCCATGGAGGGTTCTAAACCAGATATGGAAAGATTATTAAGTGAAGCAATATAATTGCCTTCATTAATGATATCTGACCAGTTCTCTCCATTATCAACACTACGGCGCCATTGATAACTAATCTCTGATCCACTTGCTGAGACTGAATATGTAGCTGTTGTACCTTCACATTTACTGGCATTGGTGATGTTGCCCGTAAGCTCTGGAACATTGTGAATGGATATCTCTGCAGCACGTGAAGCCGTTGAAGCGCATTCATTGGATACCCTGTATCTGAACTGGGATCCGTCATCTGAAAGAGAGGCTGTGAATGTATAGTATTCTGTATTTTCTCCGGTGAGAGCTCCCCAATCCTCCCCCGGTCTTTTTGTTTCCCATTGTTTGGTTGCATGTGAGCCGCTTCCAGTAGAATAGAGTTCAATCAGGTTACCCGGGCAAACTATTTCATCCTCGGGAGCGCTACCTATGGCAACATCATTGGCTGTATAATTGACATAGGTTGAGCTTGTTGTCCAGAAATCACCTGTTGTTGTTACCTCACATTTATATTTAAATCTTTCGGTATCGGTTACCTCTAACCTGTTCCCGGTACCCCCAATGGCCTCGGTCCACTGATCCTGCCAGCCATTGCTTGAGTTGCCCCTGACCCAAACCCACCATTGAAAAGAAGCAGCTTCCAGATTTAAGCTCGTATCAGGATTGACAGCCCACAATTCTGCATTCTCCAGCTCACATGTCCATATGCTTGAACCGGCATTTAAATAAATACAATCCCCGGAACTGCAGTCCTGGATATACGGATCACCGAAAACGGGACTCGAGACTAAAAGGATTGTCATCAGGATCAAATTGATCTTCCGGAATCTGATAGGGGTAATTGTTTTCATTTTATGATGTATGTTTATGATTGTGTTGACATAAACAAATATATAAATATTTTCATACATATAGTATAAAAAGACCTTAAAATCCTTTATTAATATCTTACTATCTTGAAAGGTTTATAGTTTCAAGCCTGATAAGGATGGAGATTCTTTATGGTGAATCAGGAGATGAGGTAGTCTGAACAAATACAGGATTCGAATAGAACCATAAATCGGAAAAAACTTTCGCGAAACTGCTCTCTTCTGGAATATCCGGCATTGGATTCCCTGCACCATCAATCTCTTCCGGAGTATTGAGTGGATGGTTTGTTCCACGCAACCTGAAATACATATTCCCCTTCGCCTCAACCTGGTAAATTATTTCTTTCCACCCATTTCCTGAATCCTGCCATTTT
>DRHS01000204.1 GCA_011053095.1 Bacteroides sp. | reverse complement strand
TCAATGGGGTACCCACTGGATATTTTTCCGAAAAAATAACCATTAAAAAAGCCATTGATAAGGTTAAAGAATATTGCAAAAACGGCAATAATGAGAGGCATTAATTTACGGGATGTATGGGTACGAAGGGGGAAAATAATGGAGCGGTGGGTATAGTGTGTCGTATATGCGATGAAAAAAATCAACAGGGGAATACTCATTCAGTTTGGACCCAGAAGGAAGAAACTGATGAACATAATGAGTGAGGGCAGCTCCATCATTATCCGGTTCATCCTGGGGATTGTTCTCTTCATTGCCGGAATGGCCATCAACATAAAATCTGACAATGTATTGCTCGCACTTCGCGAATCAAGCAAAAACGGATATGCTATTCCCAAAGGAGGATTGTTTAATTACATTTCCTGTCCAAATTTCTTTGGCGAAATCCTTGAATGGACAGGCTTTGCAATTATGACCTGGAGCCCTGCTGCCCTGGCCTTTGCTCTGTGGACTTATGTAAATCTCATCACCAGGGCTCGGGATCACCATAAATGGTACCGGAACAGGTTTGAAGATTATCCTCAAAAAAGAAAGGCGATCATCCCGTATATCTTATAATCCTGAAGGTTGTCGTCAGCTTCGATTACAAGTGCAGGTTGGCTCCCCTGCTTTACGGTAATGTCAATTCCACTTTTTACAACAACTCCATTGAAATCGCCTACTTCGCGTTCCTGTTTAATTACACTCCCGCTACCCTGGACCTGGGCTGAACCTACTGAGGCTCAAAATACCATGATGATTAAAACAGACAGCGCACGGTTGATTGATTTTCTTTTCCAGGTAGAGCGGTTCGTTGCCTCCCCGCTCCCCTTCAGATCCGGACGAGCGGCTTTCCCGCATCCGGTTCCTCGATAATTAGATTCGCTTTGTGGATTCATAAGAATGATAAATTAAAGGTTTAACTAAGGGGAGCGGGGAGGCAACGAACCGCTCTACCTGGAACCACAGGTACAGTGGACCCACAAAAGCGATAAATCCATTGAAAGGCTGGTAGCTTCGAATGGAAAGCTCATTGCCGTTTCGGATGACGGAGAAATTCTGGTATTCGGTGATACTCCCGTTTCAGATATTGCCTTAATAAAAAAGCCTGAATCTTCTATCAGGGGTTTTTCTTTATCAGGAAGGAGAATAATAAGAAAAACAGGGATTACAAGCGGCTATGGAGTCGTGCTGGGAACTAAAAATATTCGCCTGCTGAAATGCATGGTCTCAAAAACATCCCTCTCATTAATTGTCTTTGACAGGAATCCCGAACGAATTTCATACCTCAGGGAATATTTTGATGATCTGGGAGTATCATCTGAACGTTTAAGTTTCCTGAATTTTGATGAAACGGTTTTATCCATGCCAAAATATATTTCTTCTCTCACGATTGTGTCTGACCCTGATTATCTCAGGGATAGTGACAGAGATATCCTCAAAGGTATTTTTGAATTCACCCGGCCTTATGATGGAAAGATATGGATTAAAGCCTGGGGCAGGACAAAAAGGGCATTATTAAGCGCAGTTAGCAGTCTTGATCTGCCTGGAGCCAAGCTCAGAAGGGGATGGAGATATTTTATTATTTCAAGAACAGGTGCCCTTGAAGGCTCGGCGGACTGGACCCATAATTACGGGGATATCTCCAATACTGTTAAGTCTGACGATAAAATTGTAAAAGCTCCCCTGGGGATTTTATGGTTCGGGGGCAATTCAAATCTTGATGTTCTGCCAAGACACGGGCATGGACCCTCAGAACAGGTTATAGATGGCAGACTGATTATTCAGGGTATAACCAGCATAAGTGCCCGTGACGTTTATACCGGCAGATCGATCTGGAAAAAGGAATTTGAGAATCTTGATAAAGATACCTGGCAGGTATACTATGATGAGAGCTATGATGAAGATAATCCTCTCGAGGTAAAAACCAACCAGAGACATATCCCGGGCGCAAATTCAAGAGGGACAAATTTCGTAGCTACCAGGGAATATGTATATGTAATCGAGGGAATCTACTGCCATCTTCTTGATATTAAAACTGGAAAATTGGTAAAGTCATTTTCAACCGGGGATTCGAATACTGAGCGACTGGGTTATATAGGGGTCTATGACAATCTGCTGATCCTTGGGAGCAATTTCAGCAAATACCCAAAGATGCCTGACGAAGAGGATAATAATCCCAAAAGGGTGAAATTCCTGAATTACGACCTTAGCGCAAGCCAGGAGCTTATTATCATGGATAGATTTACCGGTAAAAAACGGTGGAGGATTGATGCCAATCACGGATTTATTCATAATGCAGTTATAGCCGGCGATGGTATACTTTTCTGCCTGGATAAATTACCCCAGAGTCTTGAGACAAAACTTAAAAGAAGGGGTGAAGATCCCCCTCCGGGATCAAGGATGCTGTATCTTGACATTAAAACAGGAGAAAAAATATACGAGGACACAATCAATATATTTGGGTCATGGCTTGGATATTCATCTGAATATAAGTTGCTTCTGCAGGCAAACCGGCCATCGGGGGATATGCTTAGAGGGGAAGAGGGGAGAAGGATGATAGTATACAATATCCTTACGAAAGATACACTCTGGGATAAGCCGCTTCGTTATTATAATCCACCGATTATATCCGGGGATAAAATATACACCGAAGAGGAGGGTTTTTCTTTGATTACCGGAGAGCCTCTGTATGTAAAGGACCTGATAACAGGGGAGAAGGTAAGATGGAATTACAAGCGGGAATATGGTTGTGGATATGTAGTCGCAAGCGAGCACCTGCTGACGTTCCGGTCGGCATCAGCTGGATTTATCAACCTCGATGTTTTTGAGGGAACGGGTAGCCTTGGAGGATTTAAAGCAGGCTGCTCAGCAAATCTGATAGTCGCAAACGGGGTACTTAATTCGCCTGATTATACCCGTACCTGCCAATGTTCCTATCAGAATCAAACATCCCTTGCACTGATTTATATGCCATGGATGACATACTGGACTAACAGTAATTACAGGTGGAGCGGTGAGCAGATAAATCAGTTGGGACTAAACCTGAATGCACCCGGTGACCGGACTTCTGATCGAAACACACTCTGGCTAGAATTTCCATATGTGGCAGGAGCATCTCCCGAAATACATGTAATAATGGATACAGTTGATTATCACTTAATAAGGAAGGATCCCATCTCCATCCTTTCGGAGAATACTCCATGGATTAGTGCAAGCTCGATCGGAGGAATACGATCATTGGAGATCACATTATCTGATGATCTTGCAGTCCCGGAGACATCTTATAAAGTTAATCTCTATTTTTCTGAACCGGAGATGAAACTTAAAGGTGAGAGGGTTTTTGATGTAGCAATTCAGGACAGGAAGGTATTGGAAGACTTCGATATTATAAGCGAAACCGGGAGACAAGATAAGGAGTTGATTAAATCATTTTCAGGTATCTTAGCCGGTAGAACCCTCAGAATTGAAATGATGCCGAAAAATGGCAATACCATCCTTTCAGGGATTGAGCTTGTTCAGGAGAATATACCGGATATGCAAATCAGCTCCGAATGAAACAAGAATACCTTAAGATAATTCTTCTGGCAGGATTAATAAGCCTGGGCTGTACTACCAGAGTATCTGAATGGGTATTGTTGAATTCTTTAGCAAATCAATATACCCTGATATATTTTCATAGCAATCCCATTAGCGAGACCATAAAAAAGCAAAACCAGACAGTAGCCGAAAGAATTGAAACTGCTAATATTCAGTTAAAAGAGATCAAAAGACAAGATATTACCGAACCATATTACGGATTGTATTATAAGCAGCGGCTCTTTTCAAAGTTTAAGACCACCGATGAACTTATCGGTTTAACCAGTTCCCCTCTACGGGAGAAAATTGCTGCCGAACTTATGGCAGGGAAACTGTGTGTAATGCTATATCTGAAGTGTGATGATAATGAAAAGGATGAAAAGGGTCTGAATACACTTAGAAGGGCAGTCGGATCATCTCCATTCCGGGAGATCATTACGGTGATTGAGTTAAGCAGGAACAGCCTGGAAGAGAATCATTTCGCTTCCGTCTTACTTAATGTTGAAGATGATCTAAAAGGAATCCAGGAGCCCATGATGTATGGTATTTTTGGCCGGTTTAAGGCCCTTGAACCGCTACTGGGTAAAGGTATCTCAGAAGAAAACATCAATCTGATGATCGATTATTTTACAGCAGAGTGCAGTTGCCTCATAAAAGATGATCTTCCAGGAACAGATATTCTTTTTACCGATAAATGGGTGAATCCTAAAACAGCACTTCTCAATAAAATTATTGATGATAATCCTTTGCTTGGATATTGAATGCAAACCGACACACTATCATACGACACGCTTGACAGCAGGCCAATGCCAAAATGGCTCATCGATCAAAAATCCGGACTTAAGACGATCCAGGCTGAGAAACTTGTCATGAAGGAGGATAATTCACTTAAGATATCTTTTGTTGCAACAGGGATATTCATTCTAGTATTTGTAGCCTTATTAACTGTGTATTTTTACAGGAAACATAAGAATCATACATCATGAGTCCACTGAAATTGGTCATTAAAGAACTTCTGTATCGGAGAATCAGTACCCTGGTGATCCTTTTAACAGTTGTTATAGCAAGTTCAGTCTCTATTGCGATCTATACCCTTAGTAAAGCCAGTGAAAATGAGACCAGGAAGATCATGCGTGAGCAGGGACTTAACCTCTACATTTTTCCAAAGGGTACAAATCTTATAGATTTCTATTCAATAAACAATACAGGAACCTTCCCGGAGAATTACGTGGATGTTCTCGCAGAATCTAAAACATTCGATGCGGTCAGGCATCTTACGGGAATATTGCAGATAAAATATCCGGACTGGAAAGACGCCAACGGATCAAGTCATCAGATAATATTATTTGGTTACAAAGATGAAGCTGAACAGAAATACCTCTCCCGGCAGGAAACCATGGGATTTGATGTGAAAAAAGGTACGGTACAGATTGGTGCATTGCTGTCGAAGAATGTCAAGCCCGGAGAACCTTTTTCCATTGAGGGCGTGGATGGTAAACAGCGAAGTTTTATTGTTGACAAGAGGCTTGAAGAAGGCAGGGGGATGATGGACCAGGGAGTATCATTCAATCTTGATGATCTGCAGGAACTTCTGGGAATGGAGGGTAAGATCAATAAGATAGAGGCCCTTGGTTGCGTTTGTCATGACGGGCGGATTAAGAATGCACGAAGCCAGGTTCAGACAATATTTTCTGACCTTGAGGTAACCGAAATAAGCAGTATTGCCGACGCCCGTGAGAATCAGCGTTTAATGATGAATAAGTATGGGGCTTTTATAATACCTTTTGTTATTATCTCGGCCCTGCTGATCACGGGACTTTTATTTCATCAGAATGTTAATGTAAGAAAACGAGAAATTGGTCTTTTAAAAGCAACGGGCAGGAGTCCCTACACAATTCTCTTTATGATTCTCCTTAAAGCCTTTATCCTCGGATTGGCAGGAGGTATAATCGGCTTTTTCCTCGGCAGCTGGATCGCAGAATATTTCGGAAAAGAAATTTTCCGCTTTACTGCTTCCAGTATCAAACCTGTCTGGCAGGTATTTTACTATACCATTGTAATTTTTCCTCTGTTATGGATGCTCAGCAGTTGGATACCTGCCTTGCTTGCAACAAGGATCGATGCTGCAAAAATTTTAAGTGAGGAGTAGTTGAAAATTGTAAAGTCCAAAGTGATGCTTGAGATCCGAAACATTTCGAAAAAATACAAAAGAGGTTCTGAGGAATTTCCAGCTCTTAAAGATGTGTCCTTAAAGATTGAAAAAGGTGATTATGTGTCTGTTACAGGGCCGAGCGGATCCGGGAAGTCAACTCTGCTTAACGCCGTTGGAGGATTGATTCGTCCTGATTCCGGTGAAGTATTATACAAAGGGGAAAACATATACAGGCAGAAAGAAAAATACCTGAATTATTATCGAAAAACAGATGTGGGATTTATGTTTCAGCAGTTTCATCTCATGCCCTACCTGACTGTAATTGAGAATATCAGGCTTACATGTTATAAGGAATCCCATAGTAACAGGATTAATTTTTATCTTGATAAATGTTCCCTGCTGGATATGAAAGATAAGTATCCTTCCGAACTGAGTGTTGGCGAAAAACAAAGGGCCTCTTTTATACGTGCTATTATTTCCGATCCCAAATTGCTGCTTGCAGATGAGCCTACCGGGAATCTCGATCCCGGGAACAGTGAAATGTTAATGTCACTAATCGAGGAGTATCATAAAGAAGGGGGAACGGTTGTTCTGGTCTCCCACGATCCTAATGCAGTCAGATATTCAAATTTGAATATCAGGATTATACTCGGCAGAATTCAGTGAAGACAAAGTACAATAACGAATCTTGTATTTAACTGTAGTGCAGAATTCTAATTCAGCCTTTTATCTGGGGGAAAGTTTATAAAGTTTACTTCCGTGGGAATGAACAAGCGGGGAGAAATCCTGTTCAAATTCGCCCAGATCAGACTTTTTCCATAAATCCCTAATGGCAACTTTTTCATCAAACCCCAGTTCGGAAAGGGATACATGGACCGGAGTTTCCGCATCTTCACCAAGGTTGAACAGGGCCAGGTAGCGGTCGCCTGACCCGGAAACTTCGGCAATCCATGCAACATGTTCACCATGTCGGAAAAGCTGCCGGTTACCGGAACTGTTCTTGTTTACATCCAGCACCTCCCTGTTGGTTAATAATTTTAATTCGATGGGTCGCATTCTCGAAAGATCACCCCCATACATTAAGGGTGAGCGGCATATACACCACAAAGACATGAGGGTGTATTTTTCTACATCGGTGAAGTTGGAGCGCCTCGGCAATCCATCGTGGGGGCCACGTATGTTTAGCATCCCAATGGGGATCATATCTGCATCCGGCCATCTCCCGGGGGCACCATTTCCCTCCCATTTATGGATCAGTTCAAATTGCCTTACCAGGCTTTCCCAGTTGTCCCAGAAATCATTGGAAATCCTCCACATATTGGCATTTTCCTGCAGGTGTCCCGCCATTTCTATTGGGACGTAATTACCTGGTGACAAACTTAATACAATCGGGCGTCCTGTATTGTCAATGGCTTTTCTGACCGCAGCAATCTCCTTCTCCGAGTATGGTGAAGAGATGTCATCCACCTTAATAAAGTCAACGCCCCATTCGGCATAAATCTCCAGAATGGAGTTATAATACTCCTGCGCACCGGGCTTATCCATATCTATGCCATACATCAGATTCAGCCAGTTGCAGATACTTGTAGTGTCAGCAATCTGATCTGCAGTATAGGTTGTACCTTTTACAGGCATCTTTTTAGCAACCGCTTCTCTGGGAATACCACGCATAACGTGAATCCCGAATTTTAATCCCAGACTATGGACGTAATCAGACAGTTCCCTGAAACCCTGTCCGCCTGCTGAGGCTGGGAAGCGGTCTACTGCAGGCTGAAGCCTTCCGTAGGGATCCATGGGAAGGGATGGCTGGAAATCATCTGTCTGCGGCGGGTTGTTCAATGCACCCACGTTCGGATAATACCAGCAGTAATCGATTACCACGTATTCCCATCCATAATCTTTCAGGTGAGCCTTCACCATGTCTGCATTTGCTTTTACCTCCGCTTCGCTGACTGTGGCGCCGAAACAGTCATAGCTGTTCCAACCCATGGGTGGTGTTTCCGCCCAGGTTTCAAAATCCGATGTTTCTGTTTTTTCTTCCTGTGCGACATTGCAGGATATCAACGCAATGCCTGATATTAGAAATACTGTCAATAATAGAAGGCTGGTTTTTTTCATGGTCTGTTTTTAGATACGGGTGGAAGTCCCCCGGGGTTTTATACTTTAATAAAGGTGTTATTTTTATACATATACCATAAAATCAGGTACATGATGCTAAATCCTCCAATGGTGGTTAATACATCATAATAGGCACCGGTATATTGCTCGAACCCAAAGAGAACGTAATTTGAAATTTTCGAAAAGCTGATTACGTGGGTAGCCACATAGATGCTGATTGCATTCATTCCGATCACCTTTAGCGGGAAGGCCCATTTCCTGTAACCCTTCACATCGATAATCCAATAAAACCCTGCCAACAGGATGAAACACAGACCGTTAATGAATAAAATGAAAGAACTGGTCCATAATTTCTTAATAATTGGATGCCATATTCCCCAGATCAATCCAAGAGTCAGGCTGATCACTCCGATTACAAAAAGATAGAGTGCTATTTTTTCCCTGGCAAGGGATGAGCGTATCAATTCACCGGCAAATACGCCTGATAATACGGTAGCTGTGAATCCCAGTCCAGTGAGAATCCATGAGTATTGTGTTCCGTCATCAAAACGTCCGAGAATCAAATGGTCAAGGTATAATGCAAAGCTTTTATCGGGCAGCAGTTCACTCGGACCGAGGCCCGGTACATTCGTAACCGTCAGCAGCAAAGCATATACAACAAGCAAGCAGGCAAATAAAATATAACGTCCCTTCTTGCTTAAATGAATAAATGCAATGGATGCAAAAAGATAACCTACAGCGATGGCCTGCAATGTATTACTGTAAAAATGAAGTTTATTGATATCCAGGGCCAGCAGATGTCCCTGACATATTGCTCCCAGAATGAATAAAACCAGTACACGTTTCAGCAAATGGCGATATAACAGGGCCTTATCGGGTTTTTCCCTAAGCCTTCGTGTCAGGGAAAAAGGTATCACGGCTCCAACCACGAACAGGAAAAGTGGCATAATAATGTCATAGATATGGAACCCATACCACTCAGGATGATCGAACTGGGTAGCCATGAAGTTCGTAAATGGGGTATCTGCAGCTCTGCCAAGGTTAATGAAAAATTTATCTGCAAAAATTATCAATAACATATCGAAGCCTCGCAGTGCATCGATTGACATTAATCGTTGAGGTTTTGAAACAGAAGTTTCCATGCGATTTTTTTGGTTTGAAATAATAAAGCCATTGATTGAACAATCCTTTAAATGGAAAGTCCGGATTTGGTAATTAAAATTAACAAAAAAAAAAGCAGATTACCTGAAAGAATACAATTATTTCATAGTAAATTAGAATCTATTAAATCCTTAATTTTTACAAATCATGTACAAGCTTAAGATCTTCATCCCGGTCTTCATGTTAATGGTGATTTTATTCCAGCCTGTCAGTTCACAGGTCTTTACACTGGAGTATAATGATTCTTTTAAAAGTCTTAGAATTCAAAGTGAGCAGGTCAGGATACAGAGCGATTTTATCCCTCCATCCATTCAACCTGGTGTTTTGGAAGGGGAATGGAAACATGGGGGGAGGATGGTGGTTTATGACCAGCTTTCAGGCATTCCGGGGCAACGGACCAGTGATCTTTACAAGAACGGTGATATTGAATTAGAGCGGCAGGTATGGGTATCTGATGACAATAAAGTCATCGCCCTCCGCCAGAAATTAAGCAACCTCAGCAAGGAGCCTTTTCGCCTTAACTTAATGATACCACTGTACTGCCAGGGAGGCAAAGGATTCCAGCTACCGAAGAATCCTGAAGCAAAGAACTGGAATATTAATGTGCAGAAGCGCATGAAGAATGATTTTCCCGTATCCCTTAAGCCTGATGGTAAAACTTCGTTTATCGCGGATCCTGTATTTAGCATTGCAGTTCAACCGGACCCCCAGGGACAATGTCTGCTGGTCGGATATCTTGACTGGTCAAAACACCTTGCAACCATCGATATGGCATTCAGGGACCAAAGTGGAAAAATCGGAGTTGACCACCTGATCGCGAACTGTGAGTTTAATAATGTGGTGGTACCACCTGGTGGAGACAGGACGACCCAGTGGCTTTATATCACCGTTGGACAAAATTTCGTTGACGGGATGGACGAATATGCTAACCGGGTCGCTAAATATCATAACATCCCGGCTCCTCCCTTGGATGCCCCGACCTTATATTGCTCCTGGTACTGGTATGGATTGAATTACACCGAAGAGTATTTGCTGAGAGACCTGCAGGCTTTAAAGAACCTCGCTTTCAGAAAGCCTTTTGATGTTTTCCTGATTGATGAGTCCTGGGGAATCCAGCTTTGGGGAGACTTTATGCCAAACAAGCGATTTCCTTCAGGGATGAAATTTGCAGCTGATAAGATAAAGGAATCGGGTTATATTCCGGGGATCTGGACCCCTCCCTTCCTGGTATCACCAACATCCGATCTGGTCAGGAATCACCCGGAATGGGTACTGAAAACTTCTCTTGGTGAAAACCATACCTTCCGAATGAATGATAAGGAACACTGGATAATTGACCCAACATATCCCGGAGTACTGGAACACCTGGAAGAGTCTTTCAGGAAGTTATCGGAGGACTGGGGATTCATGTATTTCAAGTTTGATTTTATGCGTGCTGTTTTCCTGGATGGTGACTATTCATTCTATGATCCCCACGTTAACAGGCTTGAGGCTTACAGGATGGGACTTGAGGCCATACGGAGGGGAGTGGGAAGTGATGCTTATATTTCAGTCTGCGGTGGACATTATGGGGGATCACTTGGAATTGCCAATTCGCAAAGAAGCGGTTCCGATGTTGTGTCCTTCTGGGATGCAAAAGAGGTTCCAAAATTCCGTCAGAATATTCTGAGAACATGGATGAACCGACTCTGGCAGGTGGATCCAGATGCAATGATGGTCCGCAGGAATGACATTCCGGAGTTTGAAGGTTCGCATGCTAAGCTTTCATTGGGACAGTTTACCGATAATGAAGCCCGGGTTAATGCCCTGAATCAATATATTGGAGGTGGACTTGTGACCTTTACAGAGAATTATGAATCTCTTGATGCGGACCGACTTGAATTATACAAACATATCATCCCGTCTGTGAATTCATCCTCTTTCCCGATCGACTGGAATGATCCGGTGCTTCCTTCCATAATGGTTACCCGGGTAGAACCTCTCTGCCAGGATATTGAAAACTGGAATACCATTGCATTAGTAAACTGGACAGACCAGGTGAAAACAATTTCATTCACCCTGGATGAACAGGCGCTGAAATCCCTTCCCGGCGATGATTTTTTACTGTTTGAGTTCTTCAGCCAGGAAGTAAAAGGCCTGTATAAGAGGGGGCAGAGGATTCAGATGGGTGAACTTGATCCCCGTACCTCATTGCAGATTAAAATAATCCCCTGGGACGGGAAGAAACCGGTCCTGGCCGGCACAGACCTCCATTTTTCAATGGGAGGTGTGGAGATCAGGGAATGGAAATATGATATTGGTTCTGTTGAGGGACTGATCGAAACGGACTGGCTCTACCCGGTGGAAATTACAACGGTATTCCCCTCTGAAAATCTTGGATATAAAACAAAGAGCATTATTTTGGAGCCAAACCAGAAAAGGTTCTGGGTGGAGTGGAATGATTTACAGAATTGAAATGTTCTGTTAAAAGGAAAATTCCCTAAAAAGTCTGTGGTCACCAAGATCCTCACACTGTAATATTTTCTTATTTTGTAAACAAATAAACAGACCATTTTATGAATCCTGAAATTCTCAAACTAAAAAGTATTTTCTCGAAAATCTACAGCGACAATAATGCTGTACAGGAGTCTCAATTAAAAAGATATAACGAACTTGCAAATACATATAAGGGATTCTTTGGTGATCAGGAAATGCAATATTTCAGCGCTCCGGGCAGAACTGAGATCGGCGGAAACCATACCGATCATAATTATGGCCGGGTACTTGCTGGTAGCATCAACCTGGATTCCGTTGCCATAGCGGCTCCCAACCAGTCGGATATCATTACAGTTTACTCGAAAGGATATAATGCACCCTTCCGGGTTGATCTCAATGATCTGAGTGTTAAGGAAAATGAGAGGGAGACCACCACAGCTTTGATCCGTGGCATTGCAGCCCGCCTTAAAGAGTTGGGGCACCAGATTGGCGGTTTCAATGCATGCATAACAAGCGATGTATTGCCAGGATCGGGATTGAGCTCATCTGCTTCCATAGAAGTACTGATAGGGACCATATTCAATTCACTTTTCAATGAGGGAGAGATAAAGGCTGAGGTTCTGGCCATCATAGGACAATATTCAGAAAATAATTATTTCGGGAAGCCCTGCGGTCTTATGGACCAGGTTGCCTGTGCCATGGGAGGAATCATAACCATTGATTTCAAGGATCCCCAGAACCCCATCATAAAAAAAGTCGACTTTGATTTCGATGCACAGAATCATAATCTGATCGTTGTTGATACCGGAGGTACCCATGCTGATCTGACAGATGATTATGCTTCAGTTCCAACGGAAATGAAATCAGTTGCAAAGGCATTGGGCGCCGATGTCTGTCGTGAGATTTCAATGAAGGATTTAATGAATGATATTGGACAATTAAGGTCCGGAACGGGAGACCGGGCCCTTCTGCGGGCTATCCATTTCATCGGGGAGAATGACCGTGTTGTTGACCAGGTACAGGCCCTGGAAAGAAATGATTTTCCCCTCTTCCTAAAACTCGTAAGTGAATCCGGGAATTCCTCATATAAACGACTTCAGAATATATATACAGTGAAAGACCAAAGGGAGCAGGGAGTTGCACTTGCGCTTGCACTGACAGAAAACTACCTGAAAGAAATCAATGCGGGAGCCTGCCGTGTCCATGGAGGAGGTTTTGCAGGTACTATCCAGGTGTTTTTGCCTGCAAATGCTGTTGATGAATACACTCAGCTTATGGAGAACGTTTTTGGTGAAAATTCTGTATATGTCCTTAAGGTGAGGCAACTGGGTACATTGCACCTGAATCAGTAATGGGAGAGGGAGTCTGATTTCTCTGTGATTTTTGCGATCCGGTATGCGGCTCCATATTCATAACTCTGTTCCACATTTGCATCCCGGAAGTACTTTCCTGATAATCTGTCTCCTGTAATGTTCGAATTGAATCCTTGTTCTCTGGATAATCTGTGCGATGTCTGTGGGACTGGATTCCGATCGTTAAGTTATGAAATTCGCCGGGAGCAAATCTTGTTCAAAAAGTGTACTTATCTAAATTTCCAAAATTACTAACTTGCATTCAACCACACATCCTAAATCACAGATTAAGATGAAATGGATCCGTAAAATTATCATAGGAGTTCTGGTGATTTTGTTTCCGTTAGCACGGACTAATTCACAATTCTCAACTCAAATGTTGCAAGACCTGCCTACCCAGGAGGTTGATTCAAATTATGTCAATCTTGAGGAGAACATTCTTTCTCTCCGGACTTTCCTGGTATTAAAGTCCCAGTCTTTCAAACTCAGAAATAATAAATATGCCCTGCGATATACACCCAATAACAGGTTTGGAGTTGGCGTTGGCTTTGCATATTATCCCATTTTACTTGATTTTGCTATAAACTTAAAGGTATATAAGGAAAACGCATCCGAGAGATTGGATATTCAAGGGGAGTTGTTATACAAAAGAAGCCTTTTTACACTTTACTTTCAGGATTACACAGGCTTCAATATTACAGGAGACCTTATTTCAGAAGCGGTATTCCGGCCTGACATTGAATCATTACACTTTGGCTTCTCCTATTTCAGGGTTCTGAATGCCAGCAAGATGTCCTTTCGTTCGGTATTTGCAGGAGGTGCAGAGCAAAAAAAATCTGTCGGATCATTCGCCCTTGGAGGGGCGGTTGGTTTTCAATGGATGAGAGCTGATTCATCCATTGTACCCTCCAGTCAACAGGATTTATTTAATGATTACGCCATGATTAACGAGATCATGGGATTTAATGTCATCGTGAAAGGTGGATACTCACATGTTTTTGTATTACCTGATGGATTTTTCGTATTTGCAAGTGTGTACCCGGGAATAGGAATATTTGTGCAGAAAATTACCAGCCATGAAATATATTTCCCTTCTGACTACCTCAATCTCAATCTGGATCTTCAGATTGCTTTTGGATACAATGGATCAAAAATGTATAGCACCCTGGGATTTGTAACCCATCACAGCGATAAAAGTCTGGATTATTCAAACCATATGAGCAGCAGGCTTGGAAGGGTCAAATTGGTATTTGGATTCAAATTATAGCTGTCCCGGATGTTTTTACTTGTTATTGTCAACAAATGGGTAGGTGATTACATTTCCATAAGGTTCGGTTGAGAATAGGTCAATGCCTTCAGGAACCGCAAATACATCTTCTTCGGATAATGCAGACACTCCTTCAACATGAGAGACCGGCTGATCAAGGCTGTCTCGTGTGGCGGTGATAACTGTTCTTATATCAATACGGGCTTCTGCCGTTTCAGTTTCAGGGAAAACCTGCAGCCATTTAACCTGGTTAAATGATCCGCTTCGTAAAGTCCATGGTTTATCGTCATCGACTGCACGGGGTGTCGCCCCCCAACTTCCTTCTCCAAGATGCATGGTCCCGTTAATATCATCTCTGACAAAACCCTCATAGCCATTTATTGAATCGGGTTTCACCGGAAAAGTAATCTTGGATATATGGGAATCGGCATCCAGATATATATCCAGTCCATGTTCATGAAAAAGATAGGCCCATTGCTGGTACTGGGTTATTCTTTCACTTTTGCGGCTGGTATGGGGTCGGAATGGTTTATGGCAAGCTGCAAACTTAAATATATAGTTTTCACTCTTTTTAAGGTCTTCTTCCAGCCATTGTCTTTGTTCACCTCCCAGTTCGATTTCGGAGTTTAAAGATATTATATGAATAAAATCCCCACCAAATGAAAGTGAATAGTAAATATTTTCAGGATTTTCAAACTGATATGGGGTATTGAAAACCTTGTTCAGTACTTCCAGATCCCGGTTCTCATGATTGCCCATTACAGCAACAATAGGAAAAAGTCTTCCGTCTTCAGCTCGGGTCAGTTCAAACCAGTCCGTAAGCCACTGTTCCCAATGCTCGGCCGTAATTCCATCATGTGTAAAATCTCCATTAAACAGGACAAACAGGGGGCGAAGTATTGGTACCATCCTTTTAGTAAACCGACCTGCAATCAATGCTTCATCTTTACATTTTGTATCACCGCCCATTATACATGTAAAGGGTGTTGGTTTATCCGGGGCCGTCTTAAACCAGAATCTATCGCTAACTCCTTCACTGTCTTTAATAACAAAATAATATGAGGTATTTGGGAGAAGTCCGCTTAGATCGCAAAACCGGGTATTCATGGTCAGGTGGCTGACTTCCCGTGTAGGATTTTGGGATTGCCCGTATTTTTTCCAGCTCTGTCCATGGTCTTTTGTATCATAATAAACAACCGGGTTTTCAGCTCCAAGCTGATCCCATCCGATTGTCACAGTAGTTTCAGGATTGTCGTTCCATGCCAGTCGGATTTTGTCAAGTGATGCCGGAGTGAATTCTTGTTTACAACCTCCAAATATTACTGCTATGGCGGTGAAAATAATTAAGATACCTTTTTTCATGATTTTGAGTTTATTTAAGATCTACAATAATAAAAAATATTTCCATCATAGAAGAGTATCTACATACATATTAGTTTTTTGATAATTATCTTTTCATCTACCCTGATATGACAATAATAAATCCCGCTTTTATTTTCTTTTAACCCAGAATTATTATTCCAGTAAAATTCATGCCTGCCGGCTTGCAAAAAACCATCGGTAAGTATAGCTACCTCTTTTCCCGTAGCATCATAAATTACACACCTGGTTAAAGATGCGGCGGGAAGCTCCAGGGATATTCTTGTCTGCCCGCTGAACGGATTTGGATAAACAGTACATTCTAAATTATTCTCATAGTAGCTTTGACCTATTTCAGTTAGAAGAGCTTCACGAGGATTCCAATACGTTGTATCAATCATGAGATCAGGGGATTCCTCATCGGCAATGTCTTCCCATTTTATCAGATTTACCGGATGTGGCTCAGCATTGCCATTATGACAGGCAAAAATTCCCCTTTGAAAAGTAGAATCTAATGAAACATTTAGCACATCGATGCCATCGGTATCGCCAACTCCGGTGATATAAAATTTTCTTACAAATTTGTTGTCGCCATCACGCTCAAATACAGAAAAATAATTCTGGCCCTGGCTGGAAGCAATCAGATAGCCCTTTCCATTGGCAGCATAATATATGGCTAATCCCTCCACATCAGCTGCCAGAACTCCATTTTCAACTTTCAGGAACCTGACAGAATCAGTTGGCATATCTTCGTCGGCATGATAAACATATATGCCCTGGGCTTCGTTTCCGGCATACAGGAGCCCGGTTTCATGGTCGGCAACCATTCCTTCGGTGTCAGTGCTTGAACCATTTTGCCAGGTTCTTTTATGCTCCATTACTAAATTTCCCAATCCATCATCAAAAATACGGTACTGTTGTATCATACTTCTCTTATCGCAACCAAAAGCATAATACTTATTATTATTTGGGCTCTTGTATAAGCAAAATCCATATAATTCATCGCTCCAGTTAACTGTTGTTGAAAGTTCTCCAAGGCTGGAAAGTTCCCCGGTTTGCTTGTTCACTCTTTAGAAAATGAAACCGGCATTAATGGTAGCTCTTTTATTAAAACCTACAATGTCAATCAATTCACCGTTAAATGGGAAATTATAAATGATGTCGATATTGCCCGGCTTGCTCAGTCCGGGATATGAATATAACATCGATCCATCAAGTGCATAAACAAATATTGTGGATTTGTCTTTATCACTTGTAATAATAGTGCTTAAGGCAGGATTATCGGGATGTAGCCAGATACACATGTCATCCTGATCGCCTATTCCGCTGGCAGCACATGTAACTGCAATATCAGAGCAAAAAGATGGACTGATTTTAAAAAC
Organism: Bacteroides sp.; assembly: GCA_011053095.1. Taxonomy (GTDB): domain Bacteria; phylum Bacteroidota; class Bacteroidia; order Bacteroidales; family SM23-62; genus SM23-62. The sequence continues at coordinate 10,440 of DRHS01000204.1, read as the reverse complement.
TACAATTAACACAAGAGATGCAATTTTCATTGAAATTTTAAACATTGGTGTGGTTTTAGGGGTGTTCAGCAAAAAGATAACCAGGAACTGGAGTCTTTGTATTCTGCAATGGGAGAAACAATTTTTTCAAATTTATAGGAGCTTACTAACATTGAAATTTCATGTTTTATGGTTTCAATGCTATTGCTGATTAAATCCTGTCTGAATCCCTTTATTCCCAGATCGGCAACAAGATTTGCAGAAATAACTCTACTTAAAATTTTACCCAGGTCAACATTTTTGCGTTGGGGTATGTTAATGTCAATAATAAAATTCAGAGACGATTTAAAATGATCAGCCACGTTTTTCGTCAATTCATAATTCATTAAAAATTCTGAAAGATTCATTATTTTTTGACGAATCATTAATTTCATTACCATCTCGGATATCTGTGTGTAAAGCATCTCATTTGACCCTTCAAATATCTGGAACGGTCTTGAATCGACAATTCCTCTTGTGCCTGTACTTTCGGCTTTATAGCCATTTGCTCCACTCAGCTGTGTTAAGGTTTGAGCCGATTCCTGCATCAGGTCAGTTACATATGCTTTCATACTGTTGGCCTCAACTGCTGAGGAAGCCAGGTTGTTTTTAATTCCGCTGAAAGCAGCACTTCTTGAACACATGGCTGAGCATATGGTAAATGCACTCTGAATCCTGGAGATCTGATGTTGCACCTTGTCGAGTGCCAGAAGTGGTTTTCCTCCAATAAATCGGGAAGTGCATTGTTTTATAGCCTCGTCCAGATTCCTGCGAATGAATCCCATGCCCATACCAGGGAATTGGAAACGGCTTCTGTGCAATAAATCCATCATTAGTTTTAGTCCGGTCGATTCAGGTTCAAGTTTGAATTCTTCAGGAACCTGAATATCAATGATATTTTTTCCGTATGGGATAGGGTATAGTCCCATGTTGTTATAGTATTCTTCAACATGAATTCTCTGGCCGGGTTGTTGAACATCACAAATGAAGAAATCGATATCTCTGCCCAATTCTCCTGTTTCCAGTTTCTGACGGGAGGTCATTAACCAGTAGTCAGCCATTCCGGTCAAACCCTGCCAGTGTTTGATGCCATTAATATGATAATTAGAACCTTTTTTAACATTTGAAGTCTGCATATTCAAAGCATCGCTTCCGTAATCAGGTTCAGTAATCATGAGTCCACCCATATTTTGCCGGGTCAGGAATCTTTTAAAAATATTTTCTTTAACCGACTCCCTGGCATATTTTGCCACAGGTTCCAGAAACAGTGCGATGTTGATACCAAATGTTAAGGAGAGAGGAAGAGATTCATACGAGGCGGCATCCAATATTCCCAGACATTCCTTCACTTTAGTCCCCCGACCCCCATATTCCTTGGGAATACCCACGGATAATGGGTTCTTTGCCATAATATCCCGTAATACTATAGCTGGAAATCCTCTTTTCTGGATGAATTGTTCTATGTTGTCTTTTTCATAAAAAACACTTTTTAGTGTTTGTTTAAAGGAGCTAATAAACTCTGAAAAAGAAACTTGTACCGCTATTTCCGGAGCAATCATAAGCTTAATATTTAGATTAAAGCATGGCTAATATACGCATATGCTAATTAGCCAACAGGGCAAAATTATTGAAAAGGCGATGAAGGAGTTGGTAAGAGTTAATCAGTAAAAGCAATGTCCTGATAATGCAAATACACTTTTGCTATTTTCAGACTGGAGTTTTGTTCAGCAGAAACAATTTCAAAATCTACTTTCTTATCCTTGTCATATTGTTTAAGCAAGGTAATAGGAGCCCATCCCCACTCGTTCCAGTCAATCCGAAATTCTTGAGTTATACCTTCATATTTAACCAGGACTTTTTCCGGTTTATTGGAGTCGTTCAATATTAAAAGTCGCAATTGAAGACTCCCCCTTTTTGTCATGTCAAGGTTGAAACTTAGGGCCTTGCCATTCAGATCATGGGCAGTAAGTCCTTGGATATTTTCCCCTTTATCTACACTATATTTTATTTCCGTCGGAAAGTCATTAAACAGATGTTCATCCGGGAGAGCTTCTACTGTGGCGGTTTCCACCTGACCGTCCTGAATAATATTATTTGAAAAATGGAGATTACTGCAGGTATTCTCCTCAATTTCAAAAATAGAATTGCTGACTCCCCTTGATCTGCAAAAGCTTGCGAAAACATTCTCAGTATTCCTGAGATGAATCATTGTGGCGGATTGATCGGCAATCTCAGCTTTAACGGAGATAAGCTCTAAGTCATTCACCCTGTCAAATGTAAGGGCAGGTCTTGTTTCGCTATTGACTGAATACATTGATACATTTTCCAGGTGGAGATCTTCGACATTTCGACAATACAGACCATAGGCCGGCAGGTTTTTAAATGCTATTGCCATGGGGTAGGAAAATTCTTCAAACGGTACCTCGTTATAAGGTCTGGATTCCTGAGATTCGACATACCTGACCGAATAATTATTTATAGAAATATTTTTAATCTTTTTATGATGCAGTCCAATAATACTTGATGGCAATTTTGCATTTATCACCGTTATATTGTTTAAATAGATGTCTTTTACATCATCAATTTTACTTACATATTGTCCTGGTTTATAAGGTCTCGACCTAAGGCCAATCCTTATAAACAGGGGTGTCGCAACATTATCCATCGTCAGGTTTTCAAGGACGATATTTTGCATAATACCTCCATCAACAGTCATCAGCTCAATGCCAGCATGATTGTCAATATCCTTTATTACACAATTGCTTATTGATATATTTTTGAATCCTCCATTCGACTCTGTACCTGCTTTGATTGCTGAACCACCGGAACTAAGAATGCAATTTGTTATCGTTATATCCTGACTTACTACTTCACAGCTGGCTTTCATGACGATGGCATCATCTGTTGCAATAATTTGACAGTTTGCAATCCGAACCCTCTGACTCGCATCAATGTCAATTCCATCCCTGTTTCCCTCTGCAGTGGTTTTGATCATAATCCCATCGATGTTTACATCTGTGCATCCCAATAGATGAAGTGTCCAATTGGCTGATTCTAAAAGAAATACATCCTTGATACTTATCATTTTGCAATCAACAAGTCTTATCATAAAAGGACGAAGATTCTGGGGTCTGGTAAGCTGGTAGTTCTCAAGCCCGTTTCCATTTATTGTTCCTTCTCCGGTGATTGAAATGTTATGGGCCCCTTCTGCAAAAATCATAAAATATTTTGCATACAGTCCATTGGTACGTGAATCGAAATTGTGTATTATCTCGGGATAATCCTGGTAATCCGGACTGCCAAGTAATACCGATCCAGTCTGCAGATGCAGGTTAATGTTGTCTTTTAATATCAGAGTGCCGATCTTGTAGGTTCCCACGGGAATTTCCACTATTCCACCTCCATTCTCATGGGCTTTATCAATAGCACTCTGAATGGAACGTGTATCGAGTGTTAAACCGTCACCTGTTGCACCGAAAGTTTTTACATCATACTGTGCATTCGCATTTAAAAGAAGTCCACTTAAACAAACAGTGGAGACAAACAATAATATACTTTTTCTCATGATAATGTACTTAGTTTTGTTCTGCAATCAGAAATTCTGACAATGCCATCATAATGGGTCCCGGTCCATGCTGATCATCAGGCCGGGTTGGTCGGTCTTCATAATATTTCAGTCCATCCCCGATGGAGGCGCTCCGGCAGATACCAAGAATGGTTCCATCCGCCTCAACTTTTTTATTTAAACCATCTACTGCTTTTCTGACAACTTCCAGATTGCTACGATCGATCCAGCCTCTGTTGATTGCCCTTGAGATGGCATAGGTAAACATTGCACTGCATGAGGTTTCTGTACCCCAGGTAAGTTCAGGATGATCAATTACCTGATGCCATAGACCGGATTCAGATTGATAGTTTTTGAGTCCCTCAATATGCCTTCGGAATATAGCCAGTACCTCCTCTCTTTGGGGATGATCATCCGGCATTGCAGAGAGGACTTCTGCCGTGGCAAGCATGACCCAGCCATTTGCCCGGCCCCATTTATATGTTGCCGGTTTGTCCAGATCCACTAAATAGGCATGCCACCAGACACCATCATCATCCTGCAGATAAGAAGCAAAATTGATGATCTGCCGGACTGCGTCATCCAGAAATTCCGGTTCATTTTTATATTCAGCCCAACGGACAAGGAAGGGACAGCTCATATACAGATCATCGGCCCACATAGAAAGAGGGCGGGAGCCAGGGGACACCGGACGCCAGAAAGTTCCGTCCTCCAATCGCCAATGTGTCTCATAAATGAAATAGGATGCATTATTCAGATATTCGGTTAGTTCAGTTGTTACATATGCCTGATCCCTTGAAATGGCTTCGAGCATTGCTGCAGATCCGGCTCCACAATCATCCAGCATATTCATACGAATGAGGCGAGAAAAACTACCGCCTTTTTTATGGATCTTGCCAAATGTTTTTCTCTGCCAGACCGAATAGGCATAGTCATCGGTGGCAATTTTGATATAGTCTCTGACAAATTCATCTATAACCGGATCCTCCAGAATTCTGTTCGCATATTGCATCCCCATAAGGGTTACTCCCTGTGGATACCCGAACCAGGGTCCCACGGAAGGTTTTGAACTCATGACTGAGTCCCACGTTCCTCTTTTATATTCCCCGGCTTCAATTTCTGTGATCTGCCGAAGGGCAACCAGTTCCAACAACTGTGCGGGAGAGCGGTCTTGATATGCCTCAGGGGCTGCTTCCGGCGATTTCAGGTAGATTGTTTCGGGCTGTTTGCAGGAACTGATGGCAGCTGCAGATAGAACTGCAAACATCATATATAATAATGCAATCTTGAAGTTTCGATAACAGCGGAGTATAAATTCCATTTTTTTCAGTTTTAGTATTTTGGGATATGTATAGAATAATCAATTAAATCTAAGCTCACCAAAAAATTTTGGCAGGTGAAAATCCGGTTCTGGATTATCCACAAATGACCATGTCATGAAATGCGGATTGGATGAATTTTCTGCACACTTGTAAAAATTGCCCTTCCAGGTAATTCCAGGTCCCGGAGGTGTAATGGCTGAGTACTTTTCCAGCATGAGCAGAGGAATCCTGTATTCAACTGTCCATGATACAGGTTCTGTAATTTCAGGATCAATTTTTTGGGGCAAAGAATGTGCGATTTCAATCTTCTCTATATCCACCGGCTCAAGAATCCTGATATCTTCTCCAGGAATAGTATTGTAGTGCATCAGTGCGGTTCCACCACAATTAATCTCAAGGTTAAAGTATCTCAGTGGGTAACCCGTATCCGGGGGAAAAAAGAATTCCACACAGGCATCTTCCCATACAGGGCCATTGATTTCATTGGTAATACAGCGCACATAACGGTCTTTTACCAGGAATATGACATATAAATTTTCTTTATCATACATCATCCTGGCTTTTACTTCGGGAAGGAATCCGGGTAAGGATCCCATGTGATTTTCCGTCTGAATGGTGTAGGCTTTCTGCCACTGAAGCTTGTTCCAATCCCCATCGATCAACATGGATTTGTCCAACCTTGTCACCTCATAAACAGATGCTTTTTTTATCATGGGAATGTCATGATTATCCTAATGCATCTCAGTTTCACATTCACCTATACCACCCCGGAAATAATTAAACTGAACATCAGGATGCCCTGCTAGCAAGGACATGGGAACAGAACTATCCATAATCTTCTTGCTTATCATAAAGGCCGTCAAACGCTGACCGAATGCATTGTCATGCGTTCCGGCATGCCAGATGGATATCTTATCCGCCATCCAGGTTTGTACTGGTCCCACAGTAATCGCTTGCATTGGAATCCCCGTTACAACACCACCACCACTGGTTCTTGCATTTTGCATGCAGGTTACCGGATGAAGGTCTACCACCCTGGTTGTAAGTTTTCGAAATTCTTCAGGAGTAGGGGGATTGTCTTTGTATTTGCCTTCCCTCTTATAGGGGTCATTGAATGCCCAGTGCTTAACATCTCCCTGTCCCCCCTGCATAACAGCACAGCGAATACCGCTCTCCCAGCTCCGGATATAATTACTGGTATCGGCTTTAGGAAAATGAAGGTTTGCTTCCGGCATTCTTAACCGGCTGTCAATCCTGTCAAAACACAGTTCCTTGTCGGCTTTTTCAAATGATAAGGGATGCGATGGGGGAATTTCCTTTCCGTCTTCGTACCATTCATCCATTCCCCAGAAATGGGAGTTGGATAAATCCATTTGCAATTCATTCACCAAGCGGGCGACCAATGGCAATTGTTCTGTGGGACCAATAGGGCCGCATACTCCAACCGGATTGTCGGGTGATGATTGTTTCCAGGCAGTAATGTATTCGAGTGCTTCGGCAAGATAAAAATCTTCCAGGGTATCATAAAAAACAACCCTGAAACCGGGTCTTGAAAGCTGCAGCAAATCTTCCTGTGATAAGCTTGCAGCATCATTCAGAAGCTCATCATCAAGGGTGGTGAAATCCCACCAGTCCTGAGCTAACATACTTAATTTTCGAGGCATTTTTTTAGGTTTTATTTCGTTACAACAACTAAATCCCCCAGCGTCTCTTTAAGTAGATTACCCTGGGGATATCCATGTCCCAGATGTTGCCTGAATCCTTCGGCATACGAAGTATTAATTTGTTTCCCCCTCTTTGCAGAAAACCGTTTCATGGCAAGAATATACTCACTATACTGATGTGACTGCAGCCAGCTCTGTTGGCTTTCATGACTGGCAAGCATCTTTTCCTTGATTTCTATCTCGGTTGATATGTCAACATAGTTGGAGGGTTGAACGATCTCACCATATTTATCTTTGCCTTCAATCGGATCACAATAGTAAAGGGTTGGGATGGAGTAAAAAACTTCCTCCGGGACATCCATATTCTTGATGCCAGCCGTAAAGCATGCAGTCTGGGTAATCTTGCTTGATATCTCATGATCAAGCATATAATCTGAGGGACTGTGGGTTATTACCAGGGTGGGACGTATTTTTCGTACCAGGGAGGTTGCCCTGTTGAGGGCATCACGATCATAAAAAATATAGATATCTTCAATTAAAAGACCATGATATGTTGCCCCGATTAACTCTGCAGATTTCCGGGCTTCCGCACTCCTGATGCTAATAATTTCATCTCTTAAGTGCGTGGTGGTACCTTTATCTCCATTGCCAACGGTAGCAATATGAACTGACCACCCGGCTTTACTTAACAAAGACAGTGTTCCTGCACAGAGAATCTCAGCATCATCGGGATGCGCAAAAATTCCTAATACAATTTTTTCCATACAACTAATTTATCAAACTTCTACAACCTTGCCTGTTCTGGCTGATTCATAGCAAGCAGCAAGTACCTTTTGACTCTGAAGGCTTATTTCCAGATTATTCTTAGGTTCTCTGTTGTCAAGAACAGCCTGGCTGAATTCATCTATTTCGGCAAGATAGGTATTTACCGGTGCAGGATTTATTTCAATTCCTCCACCTGCATCCCGAGCCTGTTGTGCGTCATAGCCAGCATCTTCCCCTTCAAGAAAGGCAACCATCTCCCCGGCATCACCCTGTCCGATTGTTCCTTTGGCAAGGATGCTGCCCCCGGAACCATAAAGTTCGAGAACATTCTTACTACTGTTGTCGGGTATGCAAAAATAGGTGTCAACGGTAGCCATGGCACCGTTTTCAAAGTTTAAGGCTACCACGGCACTGTCTTCTGATTCATATGAATGGACACTGTTATTGATAAAGCAGCTCACACTCTTCAGTTTTCCAAAGAACATTTCCAGCAGGTCAATACAATGGCTGCCCATATCCATAAGTGAACCACCGCCACCTGTTTCAGGCGATTGCCTCCAGGCTCCGTCCATAGGAGGGTACCAGCAGGATAATTGTGCCCTTCCATAGACAGGTTTACCCAATTTGCCATCCTGAATCATTTGAAGTGCGGCCTGATGCTGGGTATGAAATCGCATCATAAAGCCTGTACCCAGAACAACACCTTCCTCCTTGCAGACTTTAATCATATTTTCTGCCTCTTCAATGGTCATACCCAGAGGTTTTTCACAGAGGACATGCTTTTTAGCCCTGGCACAGGCAATAACCTGGTCATGATGCATATTAGCAGGAGAAGCCACGTATACAGCATCAACATCGGATGCAAGAAGATCTTCCAGACTGTTAAAGGCTGAAGCATTAAATTCTTTTGCAACATCATTGTTTGCTTCCGCATCAATGTCATAAACTGAAACCAGTTTTGCATTATCAGCGGGAACAATCCCTTCAGGAATTGTTCTTCTTCTGGCGATACCGCCTGAGCCTATAACAGCCCATTTAATTTGGTTTTCCATATACGTTTATTCTTTTTTAGAAAAAGTTATTGTGAGTTAACTAATAGATCCAATTGTTGATCGTTGTCTTATTCGGTAGTCTACTATAGTAATTATCAGGGTTGAAACCAGTACCAGAACACCTCCTGCGATGGAATGAACGTTCAGTGTTTCTCCAAGCCATATCGCTGCAATCGGCAGTCCGAAGAATGTGATGAGGTAATTGGATAAAGCAACCTGCATAGCATCCAAAATCTTAAGGGCCTTAAAAAACAGAACCATTGACAGGTAATTGTGGAAGAAAGTAAGCAAAATCACACCTGTCCAGGTTTGTCCAGTAAATTTAGGTATTCGTGCGAATACATCATTTTCAAAATAAAAAACAAGCGGGGTAAGCAGGATGATTATGACAATATAGGTGTAAAATATCATTTCCATTTCGGAGTACCTGCTGGCAATTTTTTTAATTCCCACATTGAAATAGGAATTGCTGATAATGGCCACAAAAACCAGGATATTTCCCAGTGCATATTTTGAACTGAAATTTAATTGCTGGATATCACCTGTGGATATTAGAATAACACCAACGATGGCAATAATAAAACTCAGCCACCGCACCTTATTCATCTTTTCCTTCAGAATAATGAAAGCAAAAACTGCAGTAATCACCGGAAGGCAAAGGGAAAGAATGGCTGAATTACTTGCAAGAGAATACTGTGTTCCCCAGGTCATAAGTACCTGTGCTGGAAAAGCCCCGAGTAAAGCAAGCTGTCCAAATATCAGAATATCCTTAAGTTTCCTGCCATCGCTTTTAAAATCTCTCAAGGCAAAAGGAGCCAGTAAGATTGTCGCAATCAACATGGGGCCCCAAACCGTAAAAAAAGGACCCATCTGGTCCTGTGTCAGCTTGATGCATGTGAACTGAAGCGACCACATCAGGTTACATGCGAAAAGCAATATCCATGAAATTATCGTTGTTCTCAAATTCAACAGATTTTAAATCATTCGCTTCAATATTCTCAAATCTACGCTAATCAGATTTCAATATATAATACTTATCAATACAATCATTATACTAATCTTATACTTATATTACTATATTCACTTTAATATCCATAATTAATGCAGTAAATATCGTATATTAGTATCACATGTCTCTGAAGTTATCAAATTCTCCCGGCTTTATTTTCTTAAAGGAGGGACCCATTATTAATAGACCAGCCTTATATCTCATTATTATTTTCCTGTTTTTTGTCAGCAATAGGGATGATGAATTGTGTGGACAGGATTTTGATCTGATCACTGATTCGGTACAGATGTATTGGCCGGCAGCTGAACTTGCTAAGCCAGGGTACCTGGAAACTGTTATTGATCCGGATTTTGGTACAAAAATTACCCGTATCGTTGGTGATCCCGGAACCAGCATCCCTGTTGTCGGAAATACCTGGCAGCCTGTGGCAAGACATGGATATTCAAAAAAACCGGTCTGGAATGCCGATGAAAGCCTTATTTTTCTTGAGAAGCACAGGGGAGGGATGAATCCTTTGTTTCTGGATGGGGAGACCTATGAGGTCCTTTTTTACGGGGGTGAAAGTGCCACCGAAAACAGATGGCATCCTACCAATCCTGACCTTATGGTTTTAATCACCGATCATGCTATAAAATCCTGGAATGTACGGGACAAATCAGTTACAGAATTATTCAGCCATTCGGAATACAATGATTTTCATATTGGGCCCTGGGAAGGAAATCTATCGGCCGATGGTAAATGGTTGGTTATTAATGCGAACAGAATCACGGATACAGTTCGGGTAGGACCCCTCTGGAGTGAGTACGGACGTCCAAGCCACTACGATTTAACCGTGGATGAGAATGGAGATGAGGTAGCCGTAGGAGTATCAAAATCGAGTCCCGATGACGGGCATGTAATTAGGGTTTCCTGTTTAATAGGTTAAATGTTTGTAAATCAGTTGCTATTGTTCATAATTGCATCGAAAATAAATTGGTAAGTGCTTAGCAATGTTTTATTATTGCAAATATACTTTGCACCTATGTACAGCTATATCTCTGAAAAT
>DRHS01000203.1 GCA_011053095.1 Bacteroides sp. | reverse complement strand
TGCCAAATACCTTTCTGCTCGCATTATGTTCCATGTTGATTGCTTTTGTTCTGGGCACCGCAGCAGGTATTCTGGCTGCCTTCAGGAAAGATGGTATATTTGACAGGTCTGTCCTTGTAGTCTCTTCACTTGGAATGTCACTGCCCTCATTTTTTGCAGCAATTCTAATTGGCTGGCTTTTTGCATACAAGATGCAGGATATAACGAGACTCAATCTTACCGGTAACCTGTTCGAGGTGGATGAGTTCGGTAGAGGTACACGGCTTAGCCTGAAAAACCTTATTCTTCCCGCACTTACCCTTGGCATAAGACCACTTTCAGTCATTGTGCAGCTCTCAAGGAACTCTATGCTGGAGGTGCTTTCCCAGGATTATATCCGCACCGCCAGGGCAAAGGGACTTTCATTTTACAGGATCATTCGCAAACATGCCTTGAAAAATTCAATGAATCCGGTTATTACGGCGGTCAGTGGATGGTTTGCATCACTTATGGCCGGAGTAATATTTGTAGAGTACATTTTCGGATGGAAGGGATTGGGGTATATAATTGTGAATGCATTAAATAATTATGATTTCCCACTTGTATTAGGCTCAGTTATCCTAATCTCTCTTATTTTTGTGCTCATTAATATCCTTGTAGATCTGTTATATGCAATGCTGGATCCCAGGATACAATTTGCCTGAAAAACTATTTCGTAACCAAATAATATAAATAACATGAGAAAATTGATTGTAGCAGGAAACTGGAAGATGAATATGACCCTGCAGGATGGAATTAAACTGGCAGCAGAAGTAAATGAATTCTTTAAAAAGAATCCAACCGAGGTGGAAGTAATTATTGCTCCCTCCTATATTCACCTCCCGGATGTGGGCAGGTCTCTGAGCTCCATAAGCCTCAGTGCCCAGAACTCAGCCTCAGAATCAGCAGGAGCCTTTACAGGTGAAGTATCTGCAGAAATGATCAAGTCGACCGGGGCTCAGTATGTAATCCTCGGACATTCCGAGAGAAGAACATATTATGGGGAAGATGATAATCTTCTTCGTCGAAAGATAATTCTGGTTCTGGAACAGGGACTTAAACCCATATTTTGCTGTGGGGAGATACTTGCAGAAAGGGAAGCAGGAAACCATTTCAATGTTGTGAAAAATCAGGTTGAAACATCCCTTTTCGACCTTTCAGCCGATGAGCTTGACAATGTGGTAATTGCCTATGAGCCGGTATGGGCCATTGGAACAGGTGTAACCGCCAGTCCCGACCAGGCCCAGGAGATGCATGCCTATATTCGCGAAATAATCAGGGCAAAATTCGAAGAAACGGCTGCTGAGAACATGACCATTCTTTACGGTGGTAGTTGTAAGCCGTCAAATGCCAGGGAATTGTTTAAGAATCCGGATGTTGATGGGGGATTGATTGGCGGAGCTGCTCTTAAGGCAGATGATTTTATAGCCATAATACAGTCCTTCTAAATAGTTTGGCGGAATATCTTGAAATAAATCTGGAACTGGTCAGCCGGCAGGAATCAGAACATGAATTTGTTCTGGCTTTGCTGGCTGATTTTGGTTTTGAGGGTTTCAGGGAGCATGCCAGAATGCCCTCGAAAATATAAAACTGAACAATTGCAGAAATATTAATCTTAATGTGCTGCTGCCCAATGTAACAGCATGGATCTGATCGGACATCGGTCATTGAATCGCTGGACTGTTGCAGTTTACAGAAAAGGTGATTAATTTGCGATATAATGACACCATAGGAGTCCATAAATGAATCAGCGTATATTTCTTGCCCTTGCCCTTCTTATATTCATTCCGCACATACACGCCCAGGATGTTTTCAGAAGGTTTTCCAAAGAACATGAAAAATACCCCGAGGAACTCATTGCATTTATGGGATTTCAGGCTGAAGAGCTTGTTCCCGAAGCAGTTCAGTCCATAGTACAGCTTTGGGGTGAAGGAAGCATCTCCGACACAAATAAAACGGAGATCATCCTTATTTCAAATCAACTTCTGGATAAAAATGCACGACCTCGTCCACAATTCATGACTTTTCTTGAGGTTCTCTATCTGTTCTATGAAAATTCTCAACACTCAGAAAACCAGAGAGCCTGGATTGTATCAATGCTCGATTACACCGGTTCCGCCGGACTACGCCTGCCAAACATCCAGAATTACATGGTCTTTGCACGTGACCTGCTGGCCTCAGGAACACTGAGCCAGACCAAATCGACCCACTGGGTATCGAGCAATCGCAATTTCAGACTGGAATATACGGATTCAGTGCTCCTATACCTTGATCGAACTGACCTGACCTGTTATGCGGTACGTGACAGTATTATGATTCTGCAGACCTCCGGTGTTCTAAATCCGATTAGTTTTCATTGGAAAGGAAAGGGTGGCATGATAACCTGGGAACGTTCAGGCTACAGCAGAGACAGGGTATATGCCGAACTTGATGACTATCGGCTCAGCCTTCGATTTTCTGAATTAATTGTGGATACTGTTCTTTTTTATAATAAGGAATACTTTGACTTTGCAATCCCCGGCCGGCTGGAATACATGGCTGAAAGGATCATATCGCAGTCCCAGGCAAATTATCCTCAGTTTACCTCCTTTTATTTAGATTATTCAATCGACGATATTTACAAAAATGTGGATTATGCTGGCGGTATCAGCATGAATGGAACAAAGATGATTGGCTCAGGGACAGTTTTTAATAAAGCTCGGTTGAAGTTCCTTCGCAATGACACCCTGGTGATTGTTTCAAGGGCTGAAGCTTTTTATTTTGAAAGGGAGAAGCTAAATAGCATGAATGCAGAGATCGCTCTTTATATTGAAATGGACTCGATTTATCATCCAAGTACAGGGCTTGAATATACAGCAAATGAGAACAGGATATCCTTTTTCAGGACCCAGAGCTTTCAATCTGAATCGCCTTATTATAATTCCTACCATAAGCTGGAGATGAACTTTGAGCAATTATCCTGGAATCTTGATGATGATCTTATTTTATTTCAGATGAAAGAGGGAGGAGCTACAGGACTTGCTACTTTTCAATCGTATAACCTGTTTGATGCACGTACCTACTTCAGGATACAAGGTATTGATTATGAGAATATACTTATCATACTTCGGAGGTATTCAGAAGTAATGCTTGATATTACCTTTAGGGCGGATGATTTTGCCAAGTATTCCCGGATACATTACAACCAGTTGCAGCAGATGCTCATCCGTTTATCTGTATTGGGATTTATAAATTATGACTTTGACCGTGAGCTGATTACACTCAGACAGAAATTGTATGACTGGATTTATGCGAGCGTAAATACTATTGACTATGATGTGATTAGCCTGCAATCTGAAATAAGTGCTCCATTTGAAAATGCAAGTCTTAACCTTGCCAATAATGATCTTAATATATATGGAATAAGTGACATACAATTGAGTAATGCCCAGGCCGTATATATATTTCCAGAGAACCAGTCAATCACAGTGAAAAGAAACCGGGATTTCGTATTCAATGGTGTGATTAATGCTGGGCTCCTTACTTTTCATGGAAAGAATTTTCTTTTCAGTTACGACAATTTCAAAATAAACCTGACAGATATCGATTCACTCAATCTTTATGTTGAAGGAGAATTTGATGCCTATGGCCAGGTAAGGCTGGAAGCTATAGAGAGCGTAATCCAGGATATGTCGGGCGAGCTTTTAATTGATGCACCTGATAATAAATCAGGCCGTTTGAATATTCCTTCCTATCCAATATTTCGGAGTTTCGAAAACTCATTCATCTACTACGATGAAATGACTATTCAGGATGGGGTATATACACGGGATGATTTTTATTTCGAAGTCTATCCCTTTATTTTTGACAGCCTGGATAACTTTAATAAAGACGGGTTGGATCTGGCCGGGAAGATGCATTCAGCAGAGATCTTTCCCGATTTTGAACACCGGGTCTATGTTCAGCCTGACAACTCCTTGGGATTCAGCTATAAAACTCCAGATGAAGGGTTTGATATTTACGGTGGACAGGGCCGGTTTAATAATCTGATCTCTCTGAATACAGCGGGACTGAGAGGAACCGGTGACTTTACCTACCTTACATCCAGGTCACGCGCCGATGATATAATTTTCCATCCCGATTCATTGATGACTAATGCAAATGAATTCAATATTCAGCAGCAGGAAACGGGAGTCCAGTACCCACTTGTAAGTTCATCAATGAATGACCTGCTCTGGTTTCCTTACCGGGATACAATGCTGATTGATGGAGGGGAGGGGCCCTTTACTATTCTCAATGACTCAACAAGGCTCGGCGGGTCTCTTGTGCTGACACCTGTCGGACTTACAGGGAAGGGAAGAATGGACCTGACAAATTCAGTATTAGAGTCTGACCGCTTTACTTATACAGCAAAGGTCTTCGATTCGGATACTGCCGATTTCAGGCTTAAATCTGTCAATACCGACGGATTTACCCTGAGAACTGATAATGTTCGTGCCCATGTTGACTTTTCAGACAGATCCGGGATATTCAAGACGAATGAAGATTTTTCCCTTGTCGAATTTCCAGAGAACAAATATGTAAGCAGGCTTGACCTTTTTACCTGGGATATGGATGATGCATTGCTTACAATGGGCTCGGCATCCGCCACAGATACTGTGCCCGAAATAATTACAAGAGAGGATGGAGAGGAGATAATGAGCGGTCCAAGGTATATCTCGGTTGATCCTTACCAGGATTCACTGAGTTTCGTGTCAAACAGGGCTGTATATGATTACCAGCGTAATATTCTACGTGGTTCCCATGTTACCTTTCTTCGTGTGGCTGATGCATATGTTTACCCTGCTGACGGGGAAGTTATTATTAATCCAAATGGTGAAATGGAAGAATTCACCGGTGCTAAAATACTTGCAGACCGAAAAGGCCGGCTTCATGAGTTTTATGATGCCGGAGTTAAGGTTATTGGGAAAAACAATTATACCGGATCAGGTTATTATGATTACTTAGATATTACCGGAGAACCCCAACAGATCAATTTTTACCAGATAACAGTTGATGATTCTGTGCATACCCAGGCAGAAGGGATAATTGCCGAAAGCGTTGATTTTACATTGAGTCCCAGGTACGCATACCAGGGTAGGGTTGAGTTACATGCTACAAATAACTTCCTTACGTTTGACGGGGGTACAAAGATTTTTCAGGATTGCCCGGATAATGAAGAAAATTATCTCAAATTCAGATCAGAAATTGATCCCGAGAATATTTATATCCCTGTGGCTGAGCAACCCATGGACATCAATATGAATTATATATATTCTGCGATATATTTATCCCTGGATTCAGCACATGTTTACCCTGCCTTTAACGGCCGTAAAAAACTTCCAAGAGACAATGCTATTTTAACCGCAGAAGGATTCCTGCATTTTGATGAAGAAACTTCTGAGTACAGGATTGGCAGCAGGGAGAAACTTGATCAGCCCGAATTACCAGGTAATTATCTCAGGCTTTCAACAGAGGACTGTATGGAGTATGGAGAAGGAAAGATCAGGACAGGTGTGGTTCTTGGACAGGTCAGGACATCGTCCGTTGGTAAGGCACAGATAAATATTGAGACACGTGAGACTGAACTAAATATCGCACTGTTGCTGGATTTCTTTATGTCTGATGCTGCCTTTGAAATAATGACTAACGAGATCGACAGTTTCCCGGACCTCGATGCAGTAGACCTTTCTGATCCGGTATATATGAAGAACCTGTCAGAGATTGTAGGTGTGGACAGGGCAGAGATTCTGCAAGCGGAACTCGGACTTTATGGAAACTATCAGTCCGATATAGAAGAGTTAAACAAATCACTTTTTTTCACACATGTTAAGCTGCTTTGGAATCAGGAATCACAGTCTTATCGATCAGATGGAAAAATATCCCTGGGTCGTATTAACGGAAACCCGGTAAACAAGCAGATTAATGGTATTATAGAAATGCAAAAGAAAAGAAGTGGAGATCTTCTTGATATTTACCTGGAACTGGATAGCCGGAATTGGTATTACTTTGGGTATACCCGGGGAGTAATGCACTGTTTATCAAGTAACAGGGCCTTTAATTTCACAATAAGTGAAATAAAGACCAAGAACCGTCAAATGAAGGTTCCTAGAAATCAGGTTCCCTTTATATATATTACAGCAACTGCGAGAAAGAAAGCAATGTTTCTTCGCAGATTTGAAGAACAGCCACCTCCGGTTGAAGAATAGGAACTGACATGCCAGTTTTTTATGTTACACAGCTAATATTACCTGAGGCTATCCTGGATGAGGATGAATCCAGGCACCTCGTCAGGGTCCTCAGACTGAAGAAAGACGATCCTGTGGACCTGGTTGATGGGGCCGGCAACCTTTACAAGTGTGCAGTAGCAGAAGCAGATCCAAGAAAAACCAGGTTGCGGATACTGCAAACCTTCAGGGAACATCTGGCGAGGGACTACCACCTTCACATTGCCATTGCTCCAACAAAAAGTTCGGATAGGTTTGAATGGTTCCTTGAAAAATCTACAGAAATAGGCATCGATGAGATCACTCCCGTCTTTTGCCAGCGCTCCGAACGTGACCGAATAAGACAGGATCGGTCTGAAAAGATCATACTGGCAGCTATGAAGCAATCAGGACGTGCTTACTTGCCAAAACTGAATCCTATGATTCCG
Organism: Bacteroides sp.; assembly: GCA_011053095.1. Lineage (GTDB taxonomy): Bacteria > Bacteroidota > Bacteroidia > Bacteroidales > SM23-62 > SM23-62. The sequence goes on along the minus strand of DRHS01000203.1, from coordinate 41,574 downwards.
TTTAAAGAGCTGTTGGAAAGGGTGGAAGCAGAATATAAATACATAGCGCATTGTGGGACCCGCACAGAAGATTTGGCTGAGATACCTGCCAGCTCAAAGCTTTCATGGCTTGTACTTATAGGACCGGAAGGTGATTTTACCCCTGATGAACTGAAGATGGCAACCGGCCTTAACTATATTGAGCTAAGCCTGGGAGAGGCTGTTTACAGAACTGAAACAGCAGGCATTCTTGCCTGCCAGCAAATCAGGTTCCTTAATATGGGACTATAAAAAAACTGCCATCCTATTAGAGGGAAGGCAGTTTTAATATTCAGTTCAGATTTTCTTATTCGGTACCGGTAGATTGGAGGATATTTTTTATGACTTCAGACCTTACTGTCAGCCTTGCTTTGTCAATCATCCCGAATAGTCCACTTAAGTATTTCTGCTCAAGTTCATAGATCTCTTCAAGATTGATTAATTCCTCGTTCTTACCCTCCAGATTCTCCAGTACATAAAACAGAGTAGAAACATTCACCATAGGCAGTTTTTAATATTATTATAACTACCAAACGAGCAATTATTGAAAATATTGCAAGGAATGAAAAGAATTAGATAAATTATATCTATCTAATCAAATTTTGGTGAGACTCAGGTTTTTTTGTTCAATAAGTTTTCTGAGGTTTATCAAAGCATATCTCATCCTGCCCAGGGCAGTATTTATGCTAACGTCAGTCTGTTCGGCAATTTCCTTAAAACTCAGTCCCCCATAATGCCTAAGCAGAATCACTTGCTTCTGATCTTCCGGCAACTCTTCGATTAAAAGCTTTACCTCAGAAACAATTTGCTTTTCAATAAGGATATCCTCAATGGTCCCGTCAGAAAGCTTCTTGGAGTTAAAAATATCCGATTCATAATCTTCATTTGAAAAGGTATTGATCTGCTTCTCTTTTCTGAAATGATCAATAGTCAGATTATGGGCAATTCTAATTACCCACGAAACGAACTTTCCATTATCCTTATATTTCCCTTCTTTCAGGGAACGAATAACTTTAATAAATGTATCCTGGAAAATGTCCTCAGCGAGCTGCTGATTCTTAACAATAAGAACTATGTAAGTAAAAACCTTACTCTTGTGTCGGTTTATCAGAACTTCAATGCTTAATTGATCACCCTGTATAAACTTTTTGACCAGTTCCTGGTCTGAAAGCTGTTGTAATTTCAAAACTACCTCCTACTTTGGTTCAATCAGGGTAGATATTAAGCTATAGACTGTCCTCCGGGTTAAGGTTAATTGTTGAGAATGAGTTTATTTGTGCAAATAACGCAAAAATATTGTTATTACAAAAAATATTACTTTTGAAATCTGTTAAAAGTTGTTAAACAATCCACATTTTAGTTTACAAATTTCATGCCATATATTTCCAAAAATAATAATGAATTCATTGATATTAAGGGAGCCCGTGTACATAATCTAAAGAATGTAAATCTCAGGATTCCACGGAACAGATTTATTGTAATTACCGGATTATCCGGATCAGGGAAATCCTCACTTGCCTTTGACACTCTTTATGCCGAAGGTCAGCGTCGCTATGTTGAAAGCCTGTCTGCTTATGCCAGACAGTTTCTGGGACGAATTGATAAACCGGATGTAGATATGATATCCGGCATTCCTCCGGCAATTGCCATTGAACAGAAAGTAAATACCAGGAATCCCAGATCTACCGTTGGAACTTCTACAGAGATATATGATTACCTGAAGTTACTTTACGCCCGAATTGGAAAAACATATTCACCGGTAAGTGGCAAGCTGGTAAAGAAACATTCAGTCTCTGATGTTGTAAATTTCATTCAGGATATGGGAGAGGGGAAGGAGGCTGTGATACTGTCTCCTTTCCGGTTAATCAAAGAAAGAGAGGTAAAGGAACAACTTGAGCTGCTATTGAAACAGGGAATTACCCGGATGCTGGAAGGAGGTGAGTTGGTCAGGATTGAGGATTTGTTGAATGGTGATTCATTACCGGAACCCGGTAGCAGGTTACAGATTATCATTGACCGGATTTCAATACAAACTGACGAAGACTCCCTAAGCAGATATGCGGATTCCGTACAGACTGCCTTTAACCTTGGTAAGGGGGAGTGCAATATATCCACGAAGCTTAAAGAAAAGGAGTCGATATGTGTTTTTACCAATTCCTTTGAGGCAGATGGACTTATTTTTGAAGAACCGGATGTACACATGTTCAGTTTCAATAATCCTCTGGGCGCTTGTCCGGCCTGCGAAGGTTATGGAAGAGTTATTGGTATTGATGAGGACCTGGTAATACCCAATAAAAGTCTTTCCGTTTATGAAGATGCCATCGCATGCTGGAAAGGAGAGAAAATGAGCCGGTGGAAGGAGAAATTAATACTCAAGGCCGCTGAGTTTGATTTTCCGGTTCACAAACCTTACTATCAACTCAATCCTGATCAGAAGCTTTTGTTATGGACTGGTAACAAGCAATTCAAAGGATTGAACACCTTTTTTAAATATCTTGAAGAGAAAAAGTACAAGATCCAGTACAGGGTAATGCTTTCAAGATACAGGGGCAAAACCATATGTCCTGAGTGCCAGGGAACCCGTCTTAAGAAAGAAGCTTCTTACGTTAAGGTGAACCGTCGGGCCATTCAGGAACTGGTTGTAATGCCAGCATCCGAATTACTTTTATTTTTTGATGGACTGAAACTTACGGGACATGAGGCTGGCATTGCTGAGAGAATACTGAAAGAGTTGCATAACAGAATAGGATACCTGGTTCAGGTAGGTCTTGGTTATCTCACTCTGAACCGGTTATCAGCGACTCTCTCCGGTGGGGAATCCCAGAGGATTAACCTGGCTACTTCGCTTGGAAGTAGCCTGGTGGGCTCACTATATATCCTTGATGAGCCAAGTATTGGACTGCATCCAAGGGATACCCACATGCTTATCGGTGTTTTGGAAAATCTTAAGAAACTCGGAAATACCGTTCTCGTTGTGGAACATGATGAAGAAATTATCAGGGCTGCTGATCAGCTCATTGATATGGGACCATTGGCCGGACGCCTTGGAGGGGAGGTTGTTTTCCAGGGAGAAGTTAAAGATCTTGATGCTGAAGCGGATAGCCTGACTGCCAAATACCTGCTTGAAATAGAAAAAATTGAGGTGACCGGGAACCGAAGAAAATGGAATAATTATATTGATCTGCTCGGAGCCAGGCAAAATAACCTCAAAGGCATTGAGGTCCGGTTTCCTCTGAATACAATGACAGTTGTGACCGGAGTTAGTGGCTCGGGGAAATCTTCTCTGGTCAAGGATATTCTGTACCCGGCTATGCTCAAGAAATTCGGCGCACACGGAGACAAACCGGGAGACCATGACCTTCTGCAAGGGGATTTTAATTTACTCGACGGGGTGGAAATGGTCGATCAGAATCCAATCGGAAGGTCTTCCCGTTCCAACCCGGTGACTTATCTTAAGGCTTTCGATGAGATAAGAAAATTGTATTCCGATCAACAAGCTTCAATCCTTCAGGGATATAAGGCCTCCCATTTCTCTTTTAATATCGATGGCGGAAGATGTGAAGAATGCCAGGGGGAAGGGATGATCAAAGTCGAAATGCAGTTCATGGCAGATGTTTCCCTGCTCTGTGACAGTTGTCATGGCAAGCGCTTTAAGGATGAAATCCTTGAAGTTAAATACCAGGATAAGAATATCCATGAAGTGCTTGAGTGTACTGTAAATGAAGCTATTGAATTTTTCGGACATCCGAAAGGAGGATCCACAGAAAGAAGGATCATTGAGCGGCTGAAACCACTTGCTAATGTGGGACTCGGGTATATTAAGCTGGGGCAGTCTTCAAGTACGCTTAGTGGGGGAGAAAGCCAGCGGGTTAAGCTTGCCTCTTTTCTGTCAAGGGAAGGCAGTGGCAAGCATCTCTTGTTTCTGTTTGATGAACCTACCACGGGACTTCATTTTCATGATATCCGTAAACTTCTGGATGCGTTTAGCGAATTAATTGCAAAGGGCCATAGCCTGATTATAATTGAGCATAACCTGGAAATTATTAAATCGGCAGACTGGATAATTGATCTTGGTCCGGAGGGAGGAGAAGAGGGTGGCACACTTGTTTTTGCAGGCACTCCCGAGGATCTGATTAAAGTGAAAAATTCTTATACCGGCCAATACCTTGCTCCCAAACTCAAATAGGGATTATCAAAACTGAGCCTTTCAGCTGCGCTATTTGCTCAGATGTCAGCGAGGTTTTGATAATCCCTATTGGTTATTAAGACAAAAAAAACCGGCTTATCGCCGGTTTATATTTTTATAAGGGTTTAGATTATTTCTCCTTAAAGCCAAACATTATCGCCACACAACCACTGGCTGCTTCTTCAGGCATTCCGTCTGAGACAGGGACTTTAACAAATACCTTAAGTTGTTGACTGGCCTCCAGCCTGAAATTCCAGATCCTGGAGTAATCGCTGTCTTTGTTTGTATATAAAACATTGCGGTCGGAATCGATGATTCTGAATTCAATTTCCGGCAAATTTGGGGCACCACAAATAGATATCCTGTAATCAGTGTCGGAATAAAAAGTCTTATATAATTCAGCTTCTTCACCCGTAGTTAAAACTGCGGCATGGTAGTTCCCGTCATGGGTATATGGATTGAGCTCAACTTTGCAGATTTTTTTTGCAAATCCTTTGCACTGTGCATTTACAGACAGTGGTAACAGGGTCAATAATGCAATTGCAACAGTGAACTGGAAAATCTTTTTCATAGAGCGGTTATTTTTATGAAATAAAGTTTGTTCTTAATACTTTGACCTTCTCCTGTAACTCCCTAAACACTTCAGGTGTGATATCAATAGTGGATTCTGACTTCAGGATGGTAACATTTGATTCCTCATCCGGTACAACCTGAATTTTACTGGTAGAAATTGTAATCTTATCAAAAGTCAACTTGAGATCATTAATTTCATCTATGAGTCCGGCCACATCTGCGTTGTCCTTACTATCCGACAACAGAGCAAGGACGATATTGAATGACAGCTTCTGATCTACGATTCTTTCTACAAGTTTATTGTCTTCAATAGGGTCATCTCCTACCAGGTTGGAGGCAATATAAAGACCTTCTATCCAACCCCCGACCAGAACGATGGAAGCCAGGGCCGGTCTTTCATTCTCAGTGAGGAAAGAACTGGAATTCATAAAGGTTTCAGAGATGATGTCCATGATCATATCCCGGTTGTTGATATTCTCTTCAAGTCGTTCAATAGTATTTGCATCAATGGCATCAAGGATTCCCAGTCCATCGGCCATCTGTTTGGCTGCATTCATATACTGAATGGATGTCTGGGTCTGGTCAAAGAGACTTGCAAAGCTTAGATCCGTCGTGTAGATACCCAGATTCAGTGCCATGCTTCGGTTTGTAGTATAATTGGATGTATTGTCTACCGAGTTTAGTAATTCTTCATCATAGACGGCCCCTGCGCTTTTAAGCAACATGGCAGTTTCCAGCGGGGATGGAAGGGAATAGAAAATCTGTTTGGCAGAGTTGATATCTTGCAGCAGATCGGCATCCAGTTCCGTTTCATCCAATGTGATCTCGCCAGATCCGGACTTTTGCTTATCAGATCCACATCCTGTTAATAATACCGCAACCAGTAAAATTGAAGTTAGTTTAGCAGGCATAAGGTGAAATAACTTTTTTGACATATGGTCTAAATTTTTAAGTAGTCACACAAAATGTACTTGGTAATGGGGTAGTAAAAATAACACTTTTTTTTAATAAACAAAATAAACTTGCATTTGATAATTCCTATAACAGTCTGAATATAAGAGAAATATCATTAGTAACATCTTGTGAAAACCACTCACTTATCACACTTGTGTTTATCCTTCTGCGATAATACCGATCCAAACATGGTGCCAGAAATTGGCCGGACACGGAATCAGAAGGGACTTGTCAGGAATCGCATGTGTCAATTATAACTGTTTTGGCGCTTAAGGATTCGTGTATCGGATTTATAATTTTAATGTTCATCTGGTCAGTCTATTATCAGCTCACTGTCTGTTTTACTGCCGATTTCACCAATTATAGCTGCGTGGTGAAAACCAGCTTTAATAAGCCTGTCAAGAAACTTATCGGCTAAATTCACCGGCAGTGAGATCAGGAGTCCACCACTAGTCTGTGCATCTGACAGGATAATCTTTTTGTCATCAGTAATATCAGCTCCCCAGCGAGCATGCTCATTTATGTAATCAAGGTTTTGTCTGCTGCCTCCGGGAACCATGCCTGCTTTGATGGATTCATACACACCATCCAATACCGGAACCTCTTGTGCAAAGACTCTGGCACTCACCCTACTAGACCTGGCCATCTCAAGAAGATGTCCCAGCAATCCGAAACCTGTGACATCTGTAAGTGCATGAACCTGGAATTCAGAAAAGAGCTCCACTGGTAATTTATTGAGTTGCATCATGGTATCAAGCAATGGATCCAGCCAGTTTGATTGGAGACTCATCCGTTTCAAGGCAGTAGCCAGTATACCGGTTCCAATAGGTTTTGTAAGGACAATGGCATCTCCGGGTTTTGCTTCTGAGTTGCGCAGGATCTTTTCGGGATGGATCCTGCCATTTACAACCATACCGTATTTTAATTCGCTGTCCTCAATTGTATGTCCCCCGGTAATAAATATACCTGCCTCATCAGCAATTGACTGTGCTCCGGCAAGTATTTGGTGCAGTACATCAAGGGGTAAGCGATGAGTTGGAAAAGCAACAATATTCAGTGCAAAGAGTGGCTCTGCACCCATTGCATAGATGTCACTCAGGGCATTGGCGGCAGCTATCCGTCCAAAGCTAAAGGGGTTATCGACAATTGGTGTAAAAAAATCCACGCTTTGTACCCAGGCCGTTTCAGAATCCACCTTCCAGATGGTTGCATCGTCGGAATGTCTGGAATCAACAAGTATATTTTCATGGTCGGGGACCGGCAGATTTTTTAAAACGGCTTCAAGGTCCTGGGGACTCATTTTACACGCACATCCAAGTCCCTGGGTAAACCTTGTCAGCCGGATATCCTCATCAGGTCCATCTGTTGGGGTTACCATTGATTCTGAAAAGACCAATGACTTAGCGCTGGAAATTATCTGCCGTGCGGCTTCATCGATTTCTTCCCGGCTTGTCATCTTTCCGGTTGATAATCGGATCGTGCCCATTGCCACTTCCTCTTCAAGTCCGATTGCCCTGATAACATGAGAGATTTCAGTATGTTCAGCATGACAAGCTGCACCAGCCGAACCCGCAATTTCAGGCATTGCTGCAAGCAGCAGATTTGCTTCTACACCAGGGAAGCTGATGCTTAATGTATTGGGAAGACAATTTTCCGGATCTCCGTTTCTTACAACCCCGGGTATTTCTTTGGATATTTGCATAAAAAGGGCATCCCTCATCTCCAGCATGGCTATACTGTTCCTGTCCAGGTCCCTCTCAGCCACTTCACAGGCCTTTCCGAATCCCGCAATTAGTAATACATTTTCAGTACCTGCCCGACGGTTCGATTCATGATCGGCGCCATGGATCAGTTTATCCAGCTTCAGTCCATCTCTGACATACAGAGCCCCGATTCCTTTTGGTCCATAAAATTTATGTCCTGCAAGTGAAAGCATATCAACACCCAGTTCCTTCACATTGACAGGGATCTTACCTGCGCTTTGGGCAGCATCTGCATGAAAAGGTATATTATGTTTTTTTGCTATCCGGCTGATTTCCCATAAAGGCTGGATGGTACCGATTTCATTATTGGCATGCATTACGGTGATGAGAATCGTATCTTTCCTGATGGTTTTCTCTAACTCTGAAAGCAGTATGATTCCTGTCCTGTCGACGGGAATATAGCTAATATCATACCCTTCGGACTCCAGGTATCTGCATGCTTCCAGGGTAGCAGGGTGTTCAATTGCACTTGTAATAATATGGCGTCCTTTGCTTTTGAATCCCTTTGCAATTCCCTTGATCGCATAGTTGTTTGATTCGGTACCTCCACTTGTAAAAACTACCTCCTCCGGCCGACATGACATAAGCCCGGCTACTTTTACCCTTGCGTCTTCGACAGCTTTTCTGGCTTCAAATCCAAAGGTATGAGCTGAAGAGGGGTTTCCATAAACTCCTGAAAGGAAGGGCTGCATGGCAGCAATGACCTCCCTGTCAAGAGGAGTTGTGGCATTATAATCAAGGTAAACAGGCTGCATCTTAAAATACGGTCATTTTATCCGTCATCAGAGGTTCAAGTGAAGGATCGAGATCATTTGTCCATCCGATAAGGTATTTTGTGTAATCGCTGAGGTATAACCCTTGCAAATCTTTACCATAAGACTCCTGCATGACCTCATTGGGATAAAGACCTGCGAGAGTCTTAATGTTTCGTTCATTTTTTCGCAGTAAAGTGCCATACATATCGGCAGCTCCATACAAGTGCAGAAAATTATGGGCAAACTCAGAAGGGTATTTATAACTTACGATAGCAAATTCTACATCATCCGAATTGAAGGTATTGACGGGCACCGAGATATCCGATTTGAAATAATTGTTTACCAGGTAAAACAATGCCACGCTTTCAACATTGTTCTCATCCCTTAGAAAGGCAACCAGCCGTTCCTTGTTACCAGGAGACTTGACATCGGGAATTCCATCTTTCGTCCTCAGGGTAACAGAGGCTCCTGCAATTTTTGCTACTCCGTCAGACCAGCGTTTAATATTTTCCCTGACTTTAGCAGAGTTTGGCTCGGTGACCGATTCAAGGACCGTAGGACCCGGAAGGTTCCTTGATATTGTGGTGTATTCAGGTCCGATATAAAAGTCAGCAATTATATTTAAAGGGATATTGTTGTCGCGAGCCTGAATATGTAGCCAGTTTATGGCTGTCCGAATGGAATCAATAGTGCTTTGTATATCAAACTCAGTCCAGGGTGTGGTATACTTACTGTCGATAAACATAAAATATAACAGCACCTCTCCTTTTAGATCCTTGCAAACATTTGTATTCCTGGCCTGTCGATAATCCACCTTGCTTACCTTGAAGGAGGAGGGGACAATCATTAGAAATAGTATAAAGAGTAATATATATTTTCTGGTTCCTATCATAATTCCATCTTATCTAGATATGTAAAAATACGAAAGTATGGCTTATTCAAAAACTGCACTTTTTAATAGTTAGCGTGAACCTGTTATTCTGCGTTTTTATCAGCTGGTAAAGCTGGCTTTGTCCTGGTAATATAGAATTTGCATACTTCAGTCAAACCGCATTCGGAACATTTCGGTTTTCTTGCCTGGCAAACATATCTGCCATGCAGTATAAGCCAGTGATGGGCATCGGGGATAAGCTCCGGGGGGAATACCTCATATAGCTGGTTTTCAGCTTGTAACGGGTTTCTGGCGCCCTCTGTCAGGCCAATCCTGGCAGACACCCTGAATACATGTGTATCAACCGGCATTACGGGCATTTTATGGATTACTGATGCGATTACATTGGCTGATTTTCTTCCAACTCCCGGCAGCTTTTGAAGGCTTACCACATCTTCGGGTACCTTTTCCCCAAACTCCTTGGAGAGAACTTTTGCCATACCCCTGAGGTGCTTTGCTTTGTTATTCGGATATGAGCAACTTTTAATCAATTCAAATACATCCTCCTGGCTTGCGGCAGCAAGTTCTGTGGGACCAGGGTATTTTCTGAACAGGGAAGGTGTGATCATATTAACCCGCTTATCCGTGCATTGTGCAGAAAGAATGACCGAGACAATAAGCTCGTATGGGTTCTCATAACCGAGTTCTGTCACCGGTTCTGGCATCTCCCGCTGGAAATATTCAATTACCGCTTCGATTCTCTTCTTCCTGCTTGTGTTTTTACCCGGCATTTGTATTTTTTAAAAAGAATCCTTACGTTTACGCTGAGTTTAAGGCTATGAAAAGGATTTTTGAATATAACTATTTTTATTTCACCTGACCCACGGGACATTTGAATATAAAGTTTATTCATTAGTCCCGCTTTCACGGGACTTTTTTTATTATGAACCTGAACGTTTTTGCATATTATTTCTTTTATTTTTTCTGGATGCAATCCGGACCGGGTTCTCTATAATATATCGAAAGAAAAAATATAGACCCGGACCTGAAAGGCCGGGTTTTTTTATTTATATACTATGAGCAAACGAATTGTAATACAGGGTGGGTACGGTGCTTTTCACGAAATAGCCGCACTTCAGTATTTCGAAAACGAATCAATCGAGATACTTCCCCGCGATACCTTCAAAGATCTTATGGCTGCTCTGAAGAAGGACAAGGCCGATCATGGTATTATGGCCATTGAGAATTCCATTGCCGGAAGCATTCTTCCAAATTACAGCCTGCTGAAAGAATCACCCATGAGAATCATCGGCGAGATATATTTACGGATCAGGCAGAATCTTGTCGCCCTACCCGGACAGGTCATATCTGAGATTACTGAAGTCTTCTCACATCCCATGGCTATCCTTCAATGCCAGGTATTTTTTGACCAGTATGATGATATCAAATTGATTGAAAGCATGGATACCGCACTTAGCGCTAAAAAGATCAGGGAGGAGAATCTTTTCGGAACAGGAGCAATTGCTTCCTCTTTAGCCGCTGAGAAATATGAACTTGAGATCATTGCATCCGGAATTGAAACAAATAAGAAAAATTATACCAGGTTTCTGATACTTGGCAACGGACATGATAAGAAATCGACAGAACCCGAAATAAACAAGGCCTCCATACATTTTGCCCTTTCTCACAAGATTGGCGGCCTGTCAAAGATCCTCTCCATCCTTTCTTACTATGATATTAACCTTTCCAAGATACAGTCCATGCCAATTATTGGAGGAGACTGGGAATACCAGTTTTACATTGACGTAGAGTTCAGCGACATAGAACTTTACCAGCAATCCCTCGTGGCGATCAAACCATTTACCTCCGATCTGGGAATACTGGGGGAATACAGAAGAGGCAAGTCAATCATTAATGTGTAAATAAAAAGAAATATGAATTTAGAACTTGACATACTACCCCTGTTTGACGATCCCGTTGCTAAAAAGCGGCCGTTAATTATTGCAGGGCCCTGCAGTGCCGAGTCAGAAGAACAGGTACTGGAGTCAGCCAGAGATCTATCCGCTATGGGAGTCAGGATCTTCCGGGCAGGGATATGGAAACCACGTACCCGTCCAAATGCATTTGAAGGAGTCGGATCAACAGGTCTTCCATGGCTTAAACGGGTTCAAGAAGAAACAGGTATGCTTACCGCTATTGAAGTTGCCAATGTCAAGCATGTGTACGAGGCCCTGAAGTTCGGGGTGGATATCATCTGGATAGGTGCAAGGACTTCTGCCAATCCTTTTGCAGTACAGGAAATTGCCGATACCCTGAAAGGCCTTGATATCCCCGTTATGATAAAAAATCCTGTAAATCCTGATGTTGAACTATGGATTGGTGCTATAGAACGGATTTATGGTGCTGGAGTAAAAAGGATTGTCGCCATTCACAGGGGCTTCTCCGTATTTGCCAAATCAAACTACCGTAACCATCCCCATTGGCAGATCCCTATCGAGCTTAAACGCAGGATACCCAATCTCCCGGTGATCACAGATCCAAGCCATATTTGCGGTAACAGGGAGAGATTGTTTGAGATATCCCAGGAGGCGATGGATCTGAATTTTGATGGTATTATCATCGAGTGTCATCCAGATCCTGACAAAGCCTGGAGTGATGCCAAACAACAGATTACACCGGCAGCCCTTAAAACAATTCTTGATAAAATCATCATCCGGAAATCCGAGGTTGATAATGGACTTGCAATGACCCTCGGGGAACTCAGGGAAGAGATCGATACCCTTGATGATCAAATAATTGATATCTTTGAAACACGGATGAAGATCGCCGATCAGATCGGCCAGTATAAAAAGTCCTATAACGTAGCTATCCTGCAGTCAAAGCGATGGGACAGCATTCTAAACAAGCGCCTGGATATGGGTTACAAGAAGGGACTGAGTAATGAATTCATCACTCGTGTTTTCCGTGCTATTCACCAGGAATCAATTAACCACCAGGCCAGGATCATGAATATTGAACCGGAAGGTGAACCTGAAACCTGAAAGAGCAAAGACCTGCAAAGTAAATCCAGAAATAAGTTGAATCATCCATGAAGGAGATTGCACTGCATACCATCGATAAAACTTCCAGGATACTTGTGGGGGAATCCTTTCGCAACATCGGTAAATATCTTCCCGAAAGTCCACTGGTTATTATTACAGATGAGAATGTGGAAGAGCATTATTCAGGTTCTTTTCCCGGGGGATCAAAGATTATCGTAAAGGCCGGAGAATCTTCCAAATCCATAGAAACCGCTGCCGGGATATATGACCAATTGATACGCAGCGAAATAGACCGTAAGGCATTTATCCTGGGTATTGGCGGGGGAATTGTATGTGATCTGGCAGGGTATATTGCTTCGACATACCTTCGGGGGATTTCATTTGGTTTTGTCTCCACAACTCTTCTGGCTCAGGTAGATGCCAGCATTGGTGGTAAAAATGGGATTAACTTCGAAGGTTATAAGAACATGATCGGGACAATCCGGCAACCGGATTTTGTGATCTGTGATCCGGAAATGCTCAAAACCCTCCAACCGGAAGAATACCGGATGGGATTTGCAGAGGTCGTGAAATATGCGGCTATTTTCGATGCCGATCTGTTTGATTATCTGGAAGGGAATTATAAGGATGCTCTCGAGCACAATCCCTCCGTCCTGGAAAAGATCATTGGGATTTGTGCTGGATTAAAATCTGATGTGGTGGCCAGGGATGAGAAGGATACCGGGGAACGCATGAAATTAAACTTCGGGCATACTTTTGCTCATGCTTTCGAAAAACTCAGCGGCATTCCTCACGGTGATGCAGTCAGCATCGGCATGATCCTGGCTGCCAGACTTTCCAACAGGCTTGGATTGATTAATGAAGGGGATACAGACAGATTGGAAAAACTGCTTATAAACTTTGGTTTGCCCGTGAAATGGGATGGTTCATGCTCTGAGGTTTTCGAGGTAATGAAAAGGGACAAAAAAAGGGATGGGAGTTCATTGGGACTCATACTGCTTGAAACAATCGGGAATGCGGTTGTAAGGAATGTTTCACTGACAGACATGAAAACATGGATAGATGATTTGTGTTAGCCTTTCAAATATTGGATTTAAGGAATGCCTTGCCCTGGCTGAGGATGAGAGTTTTGTTGAATTTCGTTTTGACCTTCTCGATTTTACACCCGAGCAGGTTCAGCAGGTAGTAAGTGTTTCTCAACACTCAATTGCAACCTACCGACCTGATGGCAAGGATCCGGACCGTCGCATGCAAACCATGGTCACTGCCTTAAAAGCCGGAGCTTCCTATGTAGATATAGAATTGGAATCGGAATCATATTATCGTAAGGAGCTGATAAAAACTGCCAGAACTCATGGAAGGGATGTCATCATATCCTATCATAATTTCGATCATACCCCGGATGCCTTGAGACTTAAGAAAATTGTTGCCGCATGCAAAAAGTCTGGTGCAGATGTAGTGAAGATCGCATGCCAGGTAAAAGGTGAAGAGGATGTCAGGGCTCTTTTGGGGCTTTATACGGAAAGTGACAGGATGGTAGTAATCGGTATGGGAAAACAAGGACTTATTACCAGGATTGCTGCTCAATTCGTAGGCGCAGAATTTACTTTCGCATCACCAGGACGAGGGAAAGAAACTGCCCCAGGGCAAATCTCCCGTCAGGAACTTGTTAATCTTATTGATCAGATCCAGTTTCCCTTTGTCAGGGAACAATACAATAAAACCCAAAAAGATGAATAGCTTCGGCAGAATATTCAGGATCAACATTTTCGGGGAATCCCATGGTCCCGGCGTGGGGGTGGTCATCGACGGATGTCAGGCCGGAATTCCACTATCCGTTTCTGATTTTGAAAAAGATCTGTCCCGCCGGAAAAGCGGGGCAAAAGGTACTACACCAAGGAAGGAGGAGGATCTGCCTAATCTGCTCAGCGGCATCTATAATAATCATTCTACTGGTGCACCTATCGGTGTCTTTTTTGAAAATAAAAATACACGCTCCTCAGACTATTCCAAGTTAAAGGATATTCCAAGGCCCGGTCATGCAGATTTTGTTGCCTCTCAGAAATTTGGTGGTTTCCAGGATTACAGGGGTGGGGGACATTTTTCCGGGCGACTTACCCTGGCACTAGTAGCTGCAGGGGTGGTGGCGAAGAAAATGCTGGGAAATGTAGAGATCAATGCACAACTGATTGAGGCAGGCGGAAGCAGCGATATAGAAAAAGCTGTTGAGAAAGCCCTGGAGATGGATGATTCTATCGGGGGACTGGTAGAGTGTTGCATCCGGAATGTACCCGTCGGACTGGGAGAGCCTTTCTTTGATTCTGTAGAATCTGCACTGAGCCATATTGTTTTCGCAATACCTGCCACCAAGGGTATTGAATTCGGATCCGGTTTCTCTGCTGCGGCCATGAGAGGATCAGAACATAATGATAACATTATCAGAGAATCCGGAAAAACCGAAACAAATTATGCCGGAGGGATCAATGGCGGTATTTCAAATGGTAATGAAATAATTTTCCGGGTGGCAATAAAGCCTGCTTCCAGTACATCCAGGTCGCAAACGACCATGAATATGAAATCCGGGAAAATGGAGGACCTGGTAATAGAAGGCCGGCATGACAAGTGCATTGCACTAAGAGTGCCTCCTGTGCTTGAAGCAGCAGCAGCCATCGTGATGGCTGATTTATTGCTGCTGGAGCAAAAAAATGTAAAGGTGAATCATCCCGGCAGATAGTGACCAATTAACATAGTATTCGATAAAAAATGAAGAAAATAGTTGTACTTGGAGCAGGAAAGATGGGCTCTTGGCTTGTAGAATCACTATGCCTGGATTATGAGGTAGGTGTTTTTGACCTGGAAAAATCACGCCTGAAATATTTTTTCAACTCGCATCGTTTTCTGGACTTTGAAGAAATCCGGGAATTTAAACCTGAGCTACTGATTAATGCAGTAAGTCTTAATAATACCATGGAGGTCTTTCATAAGATTGAGCCCTATCTCACGGATGAATGTATTATTGCCGATATCACATCTGTAAAGAATGGACTGCAGGATTATTACAAAAAAACGGGCAGGAGATTTGTATCAACACATCCAATGTTCGGTCCTACTTTTGCCAACATCAAGGATCTCAGTACTGAAAATGCCATTATTATTACGGAATCAGATGAGGAGGGAAAGGAATTCTTTAGAAAGTTCTATCGTTCTCTGAACCTGAATATTTTTGAGTATAACTTTTCAGATCACGATGAAACCATAGCCTATTGCCTTTCAGTACCCTTCTCTTCTTCACTGGTCTTTGCAGCCTGCATGAAAAAACAGGAAGCACCCGGTACTACCTTTCGCAAACACCTGGATATAGCGCGCGGTGTGCTTTCAGAGGATGACTACCTTCTATCTGAGATACTTTTTAACCGCTTTACTGTCGATCAGGTTGAGAAGATAAGGTCACAACTCGCCATACTGATAGAGATTGTTAAGGAAAGGGATTTTGAGGCATTGAAAGATTTCTTTGACTCCTTAAGGTTAAATATTGATCTACCCGTACCGGAGAGACCGGCCAGTTGAATTATGTCTTTATTTTCCTGACAGATCAGTGCTTGTACGTTTGATCATAATTATCTGACTGGTTTTAGCAGTAATCCTGAATCGTTCATCTATTCGGTGACCGACAACCCAGACAATCTTCTGGCCGCTGGCCAGTAACCAGAGTTTCTCCTTATCAGGAATGGATACCTTTTGGTCGATTAAAAAATCACTAATCTTCTTCATCCCTTTCATACCAAACGGCTGAAAATAATCGCCTTTGTGCCAGCGCCTCAGGAGAAGTGGAAAGTCCAGCATATCAAGGTCGAGGCAGGCAATATTCTGGTCAGCAGGTATTTTAAACCTATCTGTGAAATTAACAACGACCCATTCAAGATCCAGTGGATCAAATATCTGATTTTCGGAAAGGTCCAGGTAATATCTCCGGTCTTCCTCTTCAACAAGAGGTGTCAGAATTAATTCCTCCCGATCTTTAACCAGCCTGTGGGAAGGAGATAAGAATATTTTGCCCGGAGGCCCTTCAATCGCATCATTGATGTCATTAATTGAGGCAGAACTGAAATTGAATTCTGCAAGCATTTCGAAGAGAATGGTTTTTCTTGATTCCACCAGTTTCAATTCCGGAATTCGGATTATTATTCTGTCATCCTTCCGGATTAACAGTTTCTTTTTCAGTTTCTTAATTTCCTCACTAAAAAGCTTTTCTGTCTCGGAAAGTTTGGTGATGGTTTCTATAAGGGATTTGCGAAAAGATGGGTTTTGATCTTCCAGCATTGGCAATAACTTGTTTCTTACCTTGTTTCTGAGGTACTTATCCGAGGCATTTGATGAATCCTCACGGTGGGAGAGTCTTGTGACTGTGGCATATTCCACTATTTCCTTCCTTGAGGCGAATAGGATTGGACGGATTATTTTCCCGGCCTTGGATGGAATGCCTGAAAGTCCCCTGATCCCGGTTCCCCTTGAAAGGTTGATAAAAAAAGTTTCAAGCACATCATCCTGGTTATGGGCCGTGGCGATCAGATCGTAGGATTGATCCTGACGGAGCTCTTCAAACCATTTATACCTGAGTTCTCTGGCTGCCATCTGTATGGATATTCCCATATCGGAGGCCGTCTGCTCTGTCTGAAAGTCATTCCTGTGATATCTTATGGAATAGTTATTTGCAATGGCTTCAACGAAGGCTGCATCCTGGTTTGATTCTTCTCCCCGAAGATGGAAATTACAGTGAGCAATGCCAACATCAAACCCGGCGGAGATAAACAGATCCAGCATCACCACCGAATCAATTCCCCCACTGACAGCAAGCAGTATCCGGTCCTCCTGATTGCAAAGCTTTCCGGCTTGAATATATCCCATGAATCTATCCAGCATACTTTTCATTTCCCACAAATTTAATGAAAAAAAAAGGGGGCATGCAGCCCCCTCTAAATAGATAAGAAATATTATTACATGCTTCCAAGGTAATTGGCGACAGATGCCTGAGTCTCTTTCATTGCCTTATCACCTTTTTTCCAGCCGGCGGGACAAACCTCACCATGCTCCTCGCTAAATTGCAATGCATCAACCAGACGCAGTGCTTCATCAATGTTTCTTCCCAGCGGCATGTCATTGACAAGCTGGTGGCGAACCTTACCTTCTTTGTCGATAAGGAAAAGTCCGCGATAGGCTTCGGGGACACCCTCAAAAACAGCTTCACCATTTTCGTTGTAATCGTATGAACCTGCAAGAACATCATAGTTTTCTGCAATCGTCATGGAATTATCAGCCACCAGTGGATACCTGACTCCTTTGATTCCCCCGTCCTTTTTCTCTGTCTGAAGCCACTTCCAGTGTGAAAATTTAGAATCCACCGAACAACCTACCACGGCCACATCTCTTTTGTCAAATTCATCCATTTTATCCTGGAAGGATATAATTTCTGTGGGACAAACAAAGGTGAAATCTGCCGGGTAGAAATAGAATATTACATATTTTTTCCCAAGGTACTGATCAAGTGAAAAATCTTCAACGAATTCTCCACCGTTAACGACCGCTGCGGCCTGAAAATGAGGTGCTTTTTTACCAACGAGTACTGCCATTTTAATTGATTTTTAATTTATTAAGTCATTTTGATGACAAAGTTATGGATTTTACCCTATCCACCTTGGCCGTAAATCTTAATTATTGGTTAAAATCAGGCTATTCAAAGCCAATGATCTCCGGCTTGGTAACGTAGAAATTATCCGGATTCAGGCGTTCTTCACCATAAACATCCAGAAAGAGAGGGAAGCTTTTTTCGGGGTGGTTTGGATAGTATCCCAGACGGATGGAGATGGTTTCAAAAACCAGTCTTTCATTTTTGATCCTGACTCCAACACCAAGACCTGAGAAGAATGAACCATCATGCCATTTTATATATTCGGGTCCGACGATCCCCATATCAGCAAAACCAAACATGACAAAACGGAATCCATACAGGTAAAAAGGTGTGAATGCATCGGCCTCATAATTGAATATAAATTTTTGCTGGCCGAGGGGGAGTCCCGAACGGAAGCCCCGGATTCCTTCAATATCATTAATGCCAATATATTCATCCTCAAAACGGCGTATTCCCCTGACGTATCTCGCGGAGACGAAGTGTCTGAATTTAAACCGGTTAATAATAAACAGGGGAGTGAAATAATTTACCTGGGCATTGATGACGCCCTGGTGTATATAGGAACGATCCTTCACAAATCCACCTCCTTCCAGAAGGGTGTGTAGATATCCGAATTGCCCGATATACCTTCCCTGAGAAATGCTTACACCGGTATAAAACCTGCTGTTGAATTCATTGATCTCCGGTCCGGCTGTAATACTGAACTTCATACCCTGGGGCACGTCCTCTGTCCGTCCAAAATCCAGAATAAGGTTACTTTTAAAGAAAGACTGCGAGGATATCGAAAAAGAGGTCAGCCATAAATTCCGGTTATGAAATTCATAGAACATGGTTTCGGTAACATCTTCGGGCCGGTCAATGTAATGGTTCCGGAAAAGTCGGGATGCAAGCACAAGATTCAGACGGTTCCGGGTAATTGTCCTCTTAGAGCTCAGATAAAAAGACCTTCCTGCCCAGAGATCATAAATATTGAATTTTACAGGTATTACCTGATCGACAGTATCTATATAATCAATGAACCGCATGGCCCTGGTTCTTTCCAGGTTGAGGGCCCCGGCCCATTTTATATCGGGTGTAAAAAATCGCCGTTGTAGTTCAAACTGATAGGATTCCGAGTCAAAGACCTGGGCATACCGGAGCTTAGAATTGATAAATGAGCCTCCCAGGTTATTGATTATGTATATAATCTCGTTACCCAGCCATGGCGATTTCTGTGCATCCCAGTGAAAGACCACATGCAGTTCTTGTCCCAGTCCGAAAAGGTTCTTCTCAAAAACACTCAGCCTTCCGGCATCATAATTCTGAGGTGCTCCTGATGCACCAATAGAGAAATTATCCTTGGTTATAATACGGATATCGACACTGTCAGATCCGGGACTGGTTTCGGTCAATTCTATCCTCACATCCTGTATAAATGGCAATCCACGAAGAAGACGTTCGTTGTCAGCAAATTCATTCGGATCTACCAGATCACCTACATCAAATAACAGGTGATTATCCAGGACCCGGTCCTGAGTAACCCTGTGAACATCATTACCAAATATCTCGACCTTTGATACTGCCTGACGTGAAGTGTCGTATATCGTAGGACCGAATGGTTCCAGCTTGGTAAAATGGATGGAGCGGATAATTTTTCCTCCCTGTGAAATAAAAGGTTCCGAACTCATCTTTGTCTGTACTGTGTCGGAATAATCAGGCTGTTGGGGAGTGGTGATTACAACATTATGCAATTGCTGGCTCCACCTGCTCTGGCTTGCCCTTGTCTCCAATGAATCAAAGAATACATCACCCGCTTCTCCTCTGGGATACCTGATCTTGTAAGCGAGTCCGCTATGGATCAAAACAGTCGTATCCTTATCAATCTTGATCCTGTCACCAGAGGACATGATTATCTTCGATCCCTTGACAAGCCTCAGGGTGTCATATACAGGGAATGCAGGATCCTGACCTGAAATGGGCAGGTAGACCAGGACAGAAAGGAAAAACAGGATGAACTTCTTCAAGGGACTCCGGGATTTTGTCTGCCTTAGTAAAATAAGGAAAAAGATGTGAATTTATCTGGGTGCTCAGTGTTTATTACTGAACCCAATGACTTAATATGCTAATAATAAGATAGTTGTCATTCAGATCCGATATCATCTGAGTTGAATTGAAATCCGAGTCTTTTGCCTGTTCTCAGTTTTGACAGCTGGATCCTGTCGCTGATTTGTTCAACAGATGCGATTTTAACAGTATCATAGGGAGGTACAAGTAAATCAAATTCCAGCGCATAGTTTATTGAAAGGTTAATAATATGTGTTAGTGAAGATTTATTTATAACCTCGTTTCCGAAGTTGTTGAAGAAGAATCCCAGCTGTCGTTTGCCTTCAGTGAAATAATGCATGTCCTTATTTATGAAAATCCGTCCAACAAGGTACCCCAGATCCTGCATGCGATTGAATTTGAAGGAATCGGCGAGAAAATTATAAATATTTATAATCCCACAATAGGAAGCCAACCTATCTTTTTTCACATAGGAAGTCTTCCATACTCCGTGGCTCCTGTCAAATTCAAAAATATTCGAATGCATTGCGAAGATCAGCAGGTCTCCGGCGATCTTAAGCTGGGCGCTGTAATTACCATTGTCGGTGTACTCCAGGTGCACCCTCTGGTCTGCATCCCCAAGCTTTTGATTTAACTCCTCATTCAGGTCCTGGAGTATTAGTTTGACATCCAAGAGGACAGCAAGAGTGTTATCGTGGACCTGTTGTTTGACGGCGGACTTGTCCTTAAGGGTGTTAAAAATGCTGGATTTAATATCTTCCTTTTCCATAGTATATGTTTAATAGGCTATAGCAAACAGAACCCGCTTATCTGAGGGATTTCCTGTGTAAATGCACTTGCCTTTTTCGATTTCTGCATCAAACGGAATACATCGTATGGTAGCTTTGGTCTCCTCTTTAATTTTTAATTCAGTTTCCCTTGTGCCATCCCAGTGAGCGAGTACAAATCCGGGCCTGTTCTCAATAATGTCCTTAAACTCGTCCCAGTCATCTACCATAAAGGTGTTGTTCCTTCTGAAATCAAGTGATTTCCGGTATATATTCTGTTGGATCTCTTCCATAAGTCCACGGACCACATCATCGACAGAATTCCTTGAAACTACTTGCTTTTCAAGTGTATCCCGGCGGGCTATTTCAACGGTGTTGTTTTCCAGGTCGCGGGGACCTATAGCTATTCTTACTGGCACTCCCTTCATCTCATATTCACTGAATTTCCAGCCGGGCTTGTGAGTGTCGCGATTATCAAACTTCACGGTAAGACCAGATGCCTCGAGTTCCTCCTTAATCTTTTCTGCGGTTTCACTTACCCGCTGCATATCTTCGCCGGACTTGTAAATAGGAATAATGACTACCTGTATGGGCGCCAATTGAGGAGGCAGCACCAGTCCATTATCGTCTGAATGTGCCATTATCAACGCACCCATCAAGCGGGTTGATACACCCCAGGAAGTTGCCCACACATGTTCCAGCTTGCCCTCCTTACTTGTGAATTTCACATCAAATGCTTTTGCAAAATTTTGTCCCAAAAAATGACTTGTCCCACATTGAAGAGCCTTGCCATCCTGCATTAGGGCTTCAATGGCGTAGGTGTCAACAGCACCCGCGAATCGTTCCTCTTCCGTTTTTCTTCCCTTAATTACAGGCACACCCATATAATTTTCAGCGAAATCTGCATACAGGTTTATGATTTTTTCAGTTTCTTCAACTGCCTCCTGTTCGGTTGCATGTGCGGTATGACCTTCCTGCCAGAGAAATTCAGTTGTCCGAAGAAAAAGACGGGGTCTCATTTCCCAGCGTACAACATTGGCCCACTGGTTTATCAGTATCGGGAGGTCTCTGTAGGATTGTATCCATTTCCTGTATGTATTCCAGATGATGGTTTCGGAGGTAGGCCGTACTATTAGTTCCTCTTCAAGTTTAGCAGTCTCATCAACAATAATTTCTCCGGTTTTCTCATCAATCTTAAGCCGGTAGTGGGTGACTACAGCACATTCCTTGGCAAAACCTTCAACATGTGCGGCCTCCTTGCTAAAGAATGATTTTGGTATGAAGAGGGGAAAATATGCATTTGAATGCCCGGTTTTTTTGAATTTCCCGTCGAGGATTGATTGTATTTTTTCCCAGATCGCATATCCATAGGGTTTAATGACCATGCATCCCCTGACTGCAGAGCTTTCTGCAAGATCCGCCTTAATTACCAAATCATTATACCATTGAGCATAATTTTCATTTCTGGGTGTAAGTTCTTTCGCCATTTCTTAGATTTGTGATATAAATCTGCAAAATAAGCAATATTTTAATGAACAATTATACATTTTTGGTACGGTATTTGCATTTTTCAGGTAAAGTATAAATTTTGGAGGATTAACCATGAAAACTAAAATTAACATAAGCATCATCTTGATTCTGGCACTTATTCTGGTTTCCTGCTCTTCATCTTACAAAGCAGGTGTTACCGAATATGATGACCTGTATTATACTCCGAAGGATGCCAGGATGCAAAGCCAGGCCGCTGAGAATGAGGTCTTGGCAAGCACACAGGGAGCTGGCGTGGCAGGAGATGGACTGAGTGATTATGAGAAGTACAGACTTTCAATCGAAGGTGAATACGATGCCTCAGAAACGAATGCAGGACTGGAAGGTTATGTAATGGAGGATACCAACTATTATCCTTCAGACGCTGAAATGCAATATGCTTATTATGACGATGGCTCACAACCGGCAGTTGTCAATAATTATTATGGTGCAGTAAACCAGTACCCATCCTATGAATCACGGATCAACAGATTCCATAGTCCATCTACAGGATATGGTTACTACGATCCATGGTATGATCCGTATTATGGCTCCGGGGGATCAAGATTCTCCGTCAGCATGGGATTTGGCATGGGATTTGGCATGGGATATGGCATGGGTTATGGATACGGGGGATACGGCTACCCGGGGTATGGGTACGGTTATCCTGGCTACGGCTACGGAAGCTACTATGGCTCTTACGGGCATGGATACAACCATGGCTATAACGACGGATATTATTCAAGTGGAGGATATTACTATCCCAATCAATACTCTTATTACTCTGATTACGGCCAGGGAGGCGAATATACATATGGCCACAGGGCTTCCAGATCGGGATATTCTACCTATGGTGCACGGACCCTGGATCCTAAAAAGACCAATTCCGGAACCTATTCAAGGAGCCGGGGGACTGCAACCCGCACGGATGCAGGTACCAATAGTGCGAGTAATGCAACACGCAGCGCTACACGTACTTCAGCAATTACTGCCGCAGGTGCCACAACTGCAGGTACTTCATCTACGGATAATTCACGCAGCCGAATGAGTGGAAATCAGGGAAACGCATATGGAACAGACAAGGATAAGCTGCCGAACCGTTCACGTGCCAGCTACAACGGCAATACCCAGAGAAATAATAATGCAAATGGAAATGCAAGACCTGTAACGACTGTTCGCGGAACGGACCAGAATCCCGGAAATAGAAATGAAAACGGACAGGGTCGTGGTAATGTGAAGCCTGCTCAAGCAATGAAAAGCGATGCAAGGTATACCACAAGAAGCAACAACACAAGCAGATACACAACGACAACGCGAAAAAGTTATACGCCTACATATACAAAACCAAGAACGACGTATAAACCCAGCTATAATTCAACCAGCCCGACACGGAGCAGCAGTAATTATAAATCAACAACACAGCAGCGCTCTACTTATACACAGCCGAGAAGTTCGTCCTCAAACTATCGTTCTTCTTCATCCTCTTCGGGCAGCAACTACAGGTCTTCGAGTCCCTCGAGATCCTCCAGTTCAAGCTACAGGTCCTCCGGATCCTCTTCGAGATCTTCAGGATCAGTTAGCAGGAGTAGCGGGAGTAGTGGAGTAAGTAGGTCATCCGGAAGCAGTTCAAGATCATCCGGAAGCAGTTCAAGATCTTCTGGCGGTGGTAGCAGGCGTTAGGGCCAGACATCAGAAAACATTTAATATGCAGATAATAACTCTGAAAGCAAGGTTAATTGCAGAAAATGAAAACAATATACACAATACTGATCTCATCCTTATTTCTGCTGGCCGCCGTACAGGCCCAGAATGAGGCAGATGCACTGCGGTATTCCCAGAACTTCTACGGTGGTACGGCCAGGACAATTTCAATGGGTGGTGCTTTCGGAGCACTCGGAGGTGATTTTACCTCTGCCAGTATGAATCCTGCCGGATTAGGTGTTTACCGTAGTTCAGAGTTCACTATTACACCAACTCTTGCATATGATAATACCTCTTCCACTTACCTGGGTAAAACTACGGAGGACAACAATTACCAGTTTATCTTCAATAATATTGGATTTGTACATACCATTCTTACCGGTAAGGATGAAGGCTGGATTGGCGTGACATTTGGACTGGGGTATAACCAGCTTAACAATTTTAACAGGAATACACTTATGAAGGGTGTAATGGTTTCAGGCAGTGATCAAAGCTCCAGCCTGTTGGATAATTTCACCAATTGGGCTAATGCCACACCAGGTGCCGACCAGGACAAGAGTTTGCTGGATCCGTTTTATGAGGGACTTGCATGGGGGACTTATATGCTTGAGATTGATTCTCTCGGATTCTGGAATGAACTGTGGAACCAGTATTATGGCCAATCTCAGCAAAGAAGGATAATCGAATCCGGTGGCATAGGTGAATATGTTATCAGCGTAGGGGCTAACTATGGAAACAGGCTTTATATTGGGGGAACATTCGGGATACACAGGCTGAGATACAACTCGGAAGTAATTCACCAGGAATTTGATGATGCTCAGATACTGGATTATTTTGATTCATTTACATTCAGGGAACTGCTGGATACACGTGGAACGGGTTATACTTTCAAAGCAGGGATGATATTCAGACCCATAAGCCTTATTCGTATTGGTGCAGCTTTCCATCTTCCAACCTTCTATAAAATCAAGGAAAGCTTCTACACCGATATGCAATCAACCTTCGATCAGCAATATGGAGTGCCGGATTATTATCTGCAATCACCTACCAATGAATTCGAATACTGGCTTCGCACTCCCTGGAAGGCTATTGGAAGCGTAGCCCTTCAGCTTGGCCGTATTGCCATCATCAGTGCTGACTATGAATACATGGATTATAGTGAAGCCAGCATGGACAGCCGCAGCACAGATTATGATCTGTTAGACCAGAATGACCGCATTCGTGAGATTTATACTGCAGCGCATAATATTCGCCTCGGTGCAGAACTGCATCTCGGACCAATGTACCTCAGGGGAGGAGCCTCGTATTATGACAGTCCCTATAAAAAGACCGAGATAAACGGGGAATCAAGCTATATAACACTGAATGGGGGACTCGGATTCCGGAGTGAGAAGGTCTTTTTTGATCTCGCCTATGCTATCAGACTGAATGACTACCAATACAGGTTGTACATTCCTGAAGATGTGAACGGAGCCAGCATCAGCAGCACTAATCAGCAGATTGCCGCAACCATAGGATTCAGATTCTAAAACCAACGGATTCAGATTCTAAAACCAGCGGCTTCAGATTCTAAACTCAGAAAATATTATTCATAGTTTTAGGGTAGGGGTTCCGGTTCTAGCCAGCCGGGATCCCTTTTTCTGTGGTGTGCCTGGTGATGGACTTACTCCTTAGCTTGTGTAATGCTCTGCTCTAATACTGCCCTGGCATTAGGACCTTCATTGAACAAAAGGTCTATAATGCTGAGGTTGCTCTTAAATCCAAGGCGGTCTGCAAACACCTGAGGATAAGGCCTTACCAGGAAGCGGGGGTCATCTTCAGGGTTTTTCTTGGGATGTATACTATCCCTGAAATCAGCAACCGCTTCAGAATCATTGAACTTATCCGTATATGAATAGCTTCCGTCGACTTCAAGCGTATCAAGCAGGTAGTTAAGGATTTTAGAATTCAGATCAAGCAGAAACACATGTTCTTTCTCCAGGAATGTCCTGATTTCATCCATGTAGAATTCAAAGAAGGGGGAATGCATATAGGCAGATTCAATACCCTTCCAATGTAGCTTTCTCCAGTCCTTGGAATAGTCAATCCGGATATCCTTTACACAGGTCTTGTGTAGCGGTCCCTTGTGGACCGGTATACTAAGTGGAAGTACTCCATTAGCACCCAAAATCAGACATCTGTTACGGTAGGTTTGTTTGGTATAGTGGTCAAACCTTTCAATAATTCTGAAGGGATAAAGCAGGAACTTCGTGAAGTATTGGACAGATCCAAAATAGGAGGTGCTCAGCAATACCGTGTCTTCAGAATTCATCTCAGATCTTATTGATCATGCTGGCCATATAGGCGGCACCGAATCCATTGTCAATGTTTACAACACTAACCCCGGAAGCACAACTGGTAAGCATACCAAGGAGGGCTGCAATTCCATTAAAGCTTGCACCATACCCTATGCTTGTCGGTACAGCAATAATAGGTTTATCCACCATTCCTCCAACGATACTTGGCAGAGCCCCTTCCATTCCGGCAATAACGATAATGACCTTTGCTTTTTTTATTTCTTCCAGACCACTGTAAAGCCTGTGGATACCCGCAACACCAACATCAAAAAATCTTTTAACCTGGTTGCCGAACAGTTCGGCGGTTACTGCGGCTTCCTCGGCGACCGGCATATCTGAAGTTCCGGCTGTAAGTATAGCAATATAGGTTTTAGTGATCTCGGTATCAACCTGTTTCACGGATATAGTCCGGGCAGGTTCATTATACACTGCCGATGGGACACGCTCTTTTACAGCTTCAAATATTTTATCATTGGCACGGGTCCCAAGGATGTTAACCTTTTGGGATAACATATACTCAAAAATGCTACTGACCTGTTCCGGTGTTTTTCCCTCACAGAAAATAACTTCAGGATAACCTGTTCTGAGTTCACGGTGATTATCGATTTTGCTGTGTCCGAGATCCTTAAATGGGAGGTCGCTCAGTTTGTCCAGAGCCTCCTCAGTGCTTATCTTTCCTGCGTTCAGTTTATCGAGCAGGTCTTTTATTTCATTTCTTCCCGTCATAGTCCTTTTCTTTAAAAATTTCTTCTATTCCTCCAGTACGGTATCCTTCCATATCAAGTGTTACATAAGAGAAACCGAAACATTTTAACTGTTTGGTGATCTTAGCCATGAGTTTCTCTTTGAAAATTTTCTCAATATAGAATGGTTCCGTTTCAATCCTTGCCAGATTATCATGGGTCCTGACCCGTACGGCGCGAATGCCCAGTTCTATCAGGAAGGTTTCTGAACGTTCAATCTTGCGGAGCAGCTCTTTACTAATCCTTGTTTCGTAAGGGATTCGTGTAAGCAGGCAGGCGTAAGCCGGTTTATTCCATGTCCGGAGATCCGCTTCTTTCGAGGCCGTCCGGATATCAGATTTTGTAAACCCTGCATCGAGCAGGGGACTCAGAATATTCAGTTCCCTGAGTGCCTTCATACCGGGTCTGTGCTCACGTGTATCATCGGCATTTGACCCATCTGCAAGATGGCTGTATCCATGCTTTGCCGCAAAGTTTTTAAGCATGGTGAACAGGAAGGTTTTGCAGAGGTAGCAACGATCGCTCGGGTTATTGAGTATCTGTTCAGGTATGGGTACTTCAATGACATGATGTTTTATACCCATTTCTTCGGCCATAGTTCGGGCTTCCTCGATCTCCCAGTCAGGGATGTAGGCTGAATTTACAGTAAGAGCAACCACTCTTGCGCCCAGTGCTTCCTTGGCAGTATGAAGAAGGAAAACTGAATCGACACCTCCAGAAAATGCAATTGCAAGTCCCCCGAGCTTTCGAAGCGAGCCGGTCAGGGCATCGTATTTTGTTTGTAGTTTCGGATACACGATCAGCTATCCTTGTTTAAGAGTCCTGAAATTTCCTCATATACCTGTTGTACCGGAATACCATGTTTCCTTGCAAGGCGAACGCAATCCTCATATTCAGGCTTCGATTTTAGCTTTTCCCCCTTGTAAACAGCAGTTTTGATTGTCACCTCCCCATAGCTGGTTTTCAGTGTACTGAATTCACGTTGTAACATCATTTTATCAACCTGGTAGCTTCGCAGGCCGAGACTGGTGGTCTGGGTCAGAATAGCATCCGTGATCACATCTTTATTTTCGGATGTACAAAGGACACTAAGCTTTGAAGCCGGTCGTGCTTTTTTCATGATTATTGGGGTGATGAAGACATCGTCTGCCCCAAGATCAAAGAGAGTATCCATGACATAGCCGTATACCTCCGGATTCATATCGTCAATATTGCATTCAATTATCCAGGCCTTCACATTATCCGTAAAGTCAGAAGTTATGTTTTCATCCGGGCTTTTGCCGGCTTTATCTGCCAGGAACAATCTCAGGACATTAGGGATATCCAGGTCTTTCTGCCCGATTCCATAAGCGGTTCTGCTGATTGTTAATCCATCCATTGCAGTAAATTCATCAACATTGCAGGCGAGGATAAGTGCTCCGGTTGGAGTGCAAGTCTCAAACTGAACTGCGCCGCTCCGGACGGGTACACCGGTAAGAATTTCAGCGGTGGCTGGTGCCGGAACAGGAAAGGTTCCATGCGCACACTTAACAAATCCACCCCCAAGCTGTACCTCTGAAGCCATAATTTTGTCTGGCTTCATGTATTCAATACAGATGGCTGCCCCAACAATATCAACAATAGAATCGACAGCTCCTACCTCGTGAAAGTGGATCTCATCAATTGATTTGCCGTGTATTTTGGCTTCGGCTTCGGCAAGACGGCTGAACATTTTCAGGCTTCGAACTTTTACCCGTCCGTCAAGTTTGCTGTCATTTATGATTGAGCTGATATCAGCCAGGTTTCGGTGATGATGATGTGATTTGGGCTTCTTCTCTTCCAGAACCACATCCACTCTTGTGCCGGTAATGCCCTTTCGCTGGTCGGAACTGATCCTGATTTCATAGCCATCCAGATTTAGAAGTTTAAGCTGAGAGATCAGGTGCTCCGGATCAACCCCAAGATCAATCATTGCTCCGAGGTGCATGTCTCCGCTTATGCCGGAGAAACAATCATAGAATAGTATTTTCATCGTTTCAAATCAATACCGGTAATGCCGGCAGAACAAATAAGGCCAGTAAAGTTAATTTATTTTCAAAAACACTTTACCGGATAGGATATATGATATTAACTCATGAACTTTTTAAGAGAATTCTGCATCGAATTATTTAGAATCAGTCAAATTAATTTGGATTTGGTTTTCAAGTGGTTACTTTTTATTGATATAATCGTAAATTTCGGAGGATTTGACAATCCAGCTAACGATTGTCCAATCCTGTGACTAATCAATAATCTGAATCAGATATACTATGAAGCGACGAGATTTTGTTAGAAAAAGCATTGGGGCAGGAATAGCAGCCAGCTCTGTAATGGCCCTTAACCCGTATACAAAGTTGTGGGGAAAAGCTTCTACCCTGCAGAACTATGACCTGGTTGCCGCCAAAGGTGGTGAGCCTGGAGCAATGTTTGACAGGGCGATCCAGAGTATGGGGGGAATGGAAAAGTTTGTAAAAAAGGGACAAAAAGTTGTTATTAAACCCAATATCGGATGGGACGCAGTCCCCGAGCGGGCTGCCAATACCAATCCCCAACTGGTTGGAAGGATCATTGAACACTGTCTGGCTGCCGGAGCAAAGGATGTGTACGTATTTGATCATACAATTAATGAATGGACCCGTAGCTATAAGAACAGCGGTATTGAGAAGGCCACCAAGGATGCCGGTGGAAAGATCGTTGCAGGCAACAGTAAGGGCAGGTATCACCAGGTCGATATCCCGGGTGGAAAAGTGCTGAAACAGGCCCATGTTCATGAGCTGATTCTCGAGTCAGACGTTTTCATTAATGTTCCTATCCTTAAACATCATGGGGGAGCCGGGTTATGTGTTTCCATGAAAAACTTAATGGGAGCAGTATGGGACAGGAGGTACTGGCATGCCAATGATTTGCATCAGTGTATTGCGGATTTCACCTCTGCCATAAAGCCAGACCTGAATGTTGTTGACGGTTATAAAGTTCTTATGAAAAATGGCCCACGGGGAGTATCTGTGGCAGATGTGGAAACACGAAAGTTCCAGATTATCTCCACAGATATGGTGTCTGCAGATGTTGCAGCTACCAAATTCCTGGCCAAGGACCCGTCTCAAATTGGACATATCCGCATCGCCGGTGAAATGGGTCTGGGAGAAATGGATCTTTCAGAACTTAATATCAACAGGATCCAGATTTAAAATGAAGCAGGCACAGCTGAAGATTCTAAGGGTCTTGCTGGCCCTCATTTTTATTCTGTTTACAGTATTTATTTTTCTTGATTTCAGGGAGCATATTCCAGGTGGGATCCATACCGGGATAAGCTTTCTTCAGTTTATTCCCTCCATACTCAAGTTCTTTGCGGTTTTCAGCCTCGTATCGGTTGGTTTTATCGTAGTTATCATACTGACTTCACTTTTTGGCAGGGTATACTGCAGTACCATTTGTCCCCTTGGAATCATGCAGGACTTTGTCAGCCGGCTCCGCATTAAAACCAGAAAAAAGACTCACCGTTACAGGTACGATAAAGCAAAGAACTTCTGGCGTTACGGTTTTCTTGCACTGCCGCTGCTCATACTAGTAGCCGGAAAGAGCCTCATAGGGGTAAGCCTGCTCGATCCATACAGTATATTTGGCCGGATTTTTTCGGATCTGGGACAACCTGTTTACATGTGGATCAATAACCGGCTTGCCGGATTGCTCGAGAGTATGAATATATATGCCCTTTACCCTGAGGATGTAACGATTGCCAGGGGACTCGGTTATATCATTCCATTCATTATGCTGGCAATAGTTGTCTGGTTCTCATTCAGCCGCGGACGCTTATACTGCAATACGGTATGTCCGGTGGGTACCCTTCTAGGTCTTCTTTCCAGGATTTCGGTATTCAGGATAAGGATGATCGAAAGCCGCTGTACTAAATGTGCAAAATGTGTTTTTGCCTGCAAGGCCTCCTGTATAGATCTGAAGAATCTTGATGTAGATTTCTCAAGATGTGTAGGATGTTTCAATTGCCTTCAGGTCTGTCCTGAGGATGCGATTAAGTACTTGCCGGCATCAAGGGTTGAACCAGACATTTCTGTCCAGCCGGTTCAGATTGATACAGCCGAACAGGAGAGGGTTCAAAAAAATGCAGGCAGGAGGGAAGCAATAGGCAGAATGTTTGTTGCGGGACTTGCGCTGGCTGGTGTTTCCCAAAGGGTGTTTAGCCAGGACCCTGCATCAGCCGACCCGGTGACGGAAAACCCGGCCCATACCCCGGAACAGATCAAAACCGACACAACCGGCAAGTTCCCGACCAATGTTGAGAATAAAATTCCAACTGAAATTCCACCGGTGAAAAACTTTCCTGTTAGGCCCCCGGGATCCCTCGGCCTCCGCCATTTTAACAACCGCTGCACGGCATGCCACCTGTGCATTTCTGCCTGTCCCACCGGAGTCCTTCAGCCCTCCCTTAATGAATATGGACTGGAGGGCATTCTCCAGCCGCACATGGACTATTCAAGCAATTACTGCAATTTTGAATGTGTACGCTGTACCGAGGTTTGTCCCACAGGAGCCATACTTTCCCTGACGGAAGAAGCAAAAAAGACTACCCAGCTGGGACAGGTACAACTTATTCTGGAAAACTGTGTGGTGTATGCAGAAAATACTGCCTGTGGTTCGTGCTCCGAGCATTGTCCCACCCAGGCTGTAACAATGGTACCTTACCGGGATGGATTGACCCTGCCCGAGATTAAACCGAAAATTTGTATAGGCTGTGGTGCCTGTGAGTATGCCTGTCCCGTCAGACCTCACAAAGCCATTTACGTAGATGGGCACAATATCCACCAGGTTGCTGATGAGCCCGAAATTGAGGAACTTGAGGAAACCAAGATGGAGGATTTTCCCTTCTGATCTTTCCGAAATGGTCAGATCTTATCAGTACTCATAAACATCCTTTTCAAGCGAATTTTACCCAGGAAACGTTTATCCTGGTCAAGTGAGAGCCAGATGAATTTTGGCTTTCCAAGGATATGGTCAGAGGGAACAAAGCCCCAGTATCGACAGTCAGATGAGTAGTGCCGGTTATCACCAATCATGAAATAGTACCCGAGTTCAAAGGTATACTCAGTGACCTGCGCACCATCAATAAAGATCTGTTCGTCCCGGACATCAATATTCTTGCCTTCATAACCTTCAATCACCCGCTTGTAAAGGGGGAGGTTTTCCAATGTGAGTTCGATGGTAGCTCCCTTGTATGGCATCCACAGGGGACCAAAATTATCCAGTGACCATTTATATGCTGAGTCATGTGGGAAGATCTGGTGGTTATATATACCTGATGAGGTAGTATACCTTGTGATGGATGTTACATTGGTAAATCTTTTTATCTGATCCGCCTTTTCCTCGGAAAGAGGAAGAACATACGTGGTTCCCATCTGTTCCTGGTCGGACCTTGCAATTCCCAGCCTTTCAAATGCCTTGGGATTAATGGGTGTTCCGTTGGTCTGAACATAATACTTGTGCTGGACGCCATCAAAAATTTCGACAGGTTCGGAATCTATGAATAACCTTCCATTTTTAAACTCCAGTGTGTCACCAGGGATAGCCACACAGCGTTTGATGTAATTGTCACGCCGGTCAACCGGACGGTAGACAATCTCATATTCTTCGAGAACCTTATTACGTCCACTTGTGAGGTACTGTTCCCAGGACAATTCTGGCCGTCCGAAGCGGATATCGTTATCCCGGATCTGCATGGCGTAATCCCGGATTATCGAATAATAACTGCGTTCAGGATATCGCGCCACGACCGTATCCCCGGCAGGGAAACTAAATACCACCGCATCATTATTCTTAACCTCACCAAATCCGGCTAGCCGTTTGTACGGACGCTTTATCCATTCGAGGTAGGATTTTCCACCTGTAACAGGCATGGTATTCTGGGTGAAAGGGAAGGCGAGTGGGGTATTGGGAATCCTCGGACCGTATGCTACCTTGCTGACATACAGGTGATCACCGACGAGAAGGGATTTTTCCATCGAGGGCGTAGGGATCTTATAATTCTGGAAGAGAAAAATATTAATTATGGTTACAGCAATCACGGCAAAAATCAGTGCGTCCAGCCATTCTATCCACACGCTGTTCTTTTTCTTCTGGCTTTTCCAAAAAGACCAGTTTACCTTTTTGGTAACGTAAATATCGAAAACAACACCAAGGCCAAACAACCACCAGTAATTTCCAAGCCAGATGACCCATAATATATAGATTGTGCCTGCAAGACCAAAGCGGACATATTTATTTGAACGAATTTTGTTGATTTTTGCTAACATGATAAACTGAAACTATTTTATTTTTTTAAACATTCTGTTCCAACGGAAACGGTCCAATCCTCCCTTTGCCCGGTCAACGGATAACCATACCAACACCGCCTTTCCGACTACATGATCTTCCGGGACAAATCCCCATACCCTCGAGTCGGCAGAGTTATGCCGGTTGTCACCAAGCATGAAAAAATAATCCATGCCAAAGGTATAAGAAATTCGCGGTTCGTTGTTAATATATATAATACTATCCCTGAGCTCCAGAACATTTTTTTCATACGACTCAATGATCCTTTTATACAAGGGGAGATTTGTGGGAGTTAGTCTGACGGTTGCACCTTTTTTCGGTACCAGTAGCCTGCCGTAATTGTCCTCAGTCCATTGATAATCAGGACTATACGGAAAATTGGATGAATAGGCCAGCTTCCTGTTCATGTTTTCAAGACGTGTAATTGACCGGATATTCGGAAGTTCAACAACCTGCTCAGCCTGGGATCTTGTCAGTGAGAATACATAACTCCCCAGCTTAGGATCATACGATTGCTGGGCAGTTCTCAGTTTAATATCTGCCATTGAAGCAGAATCAATTTTTTCACCGTTGGTCCGAACATAATAACGGTGCTGCAGACTTGAAATCTCAATAGAGGGTTCCCCATTAATGAAAACTTCCGTATGCCTCAGTTCAATAGTGTCTCCCGGGAGGCCTATACATCTTTTGACGAAATTCTCCCGTTTGTCCACAGGTCTGCTAATTACCTGGTACTGAGAGTGTATCGTCCGGCGGCCATAATTCCGTGTCAGGTTATAATAATTCTGTTCCGGCAGTTCCCTTACCACAGTATCCCCTTCCGGGAAGTTAAAAACTACCACATCATTGTGCTGGATATTTCCGAAACCCGCCAGCCTTTTATAGGGCCACTGCATTTTTTCACTGTAGGATTTTTTTTCCGTTGAAAAGGGCATGGTATTGTGTGTAAAAGGAAAGCCAAGCGGGGTAATGGGGATTCTTGGCCCGTAGCTGAGTTTACTAACAAAAAGGTAATCACCCACCATCAGGCTCTGCTCCATCGAGGGTGTCGGAATCGTATATGCTTCTATCAGAAGAGTTCTGATCAGAAGTACAAAAAGTAATGCACTCAGAATTGCCCCCAGCCACTCAGCTGTTTCCCTCAGTGCGAGGGGTATTTTTACATTTATTTTTAATTTTTTTATGGGAAGCCAGCGTGTAATGTAATGGTCGAAGATCAGCGGCAGGGCAGCCAGCAACCAATATACCCCCAGCCATACTGTTAAAAGTGTATACAGGATCGTTACGATACCAAATTGTATATATCTTCCCCGGGGAACAGACATCTGCAGAATTACTTAAAGATCAAGAACTTCCTTCATGGAAAAGAATCCCTTTTTATCATGGATAAACTCGGCAGCCAACACAGCGCCATTTGCAAATCCCCTTCGGTCTTTGGCAGAATGCCTCAGGGAAAGACTGTCGAATTCCGATTCATAACTGACCTCATGAATACCTGCTACCGTACCTTCCCGGATTGCCTCAATCCATAATTTTTTCGGATCCAGGTCGGCATCATTACGGCTATCAGGGTTGACATCATTGCGGCCAGCCGGGCCAGTACTTGAAGATCCCTCGAGAAGTGCCCAGTTTTTTTTGCGTTCAATTTCAGCCAGGATATCTTCCGCAAGTGTCAGGGCCGTTCCGCTGGGTGCATCCAGTTTCTGGGTATGGTGGGTTTCACTCATCCTGACATCGTATTGTATATGCCGATTCATAATAGTAGCCAGGTGACGGTTCATGTAAAAAAGAAGGTTTACTCCCAGGCTGAAATTGGAGGCGTAAAGGAATGAACCACTTTCTTTTACACAACGCTCTGCCAGTTCCCCCAGCCGGTCAGTCCATCCTGTGGTGCCTGACACTACCGGAATTCCGGCATCCAGACATTTCGAAACATTTCCGTAGGCAGTTTCGGGTACGGTGAATTCAATGGCTGCATCGTGCTGGCTCAGACTATCTGCTGAGAGCAGGTCCTGATTGTCAACATCAATACATGAACCTATAGTATGTCCCTTTTCACGGGCGATGGATTCAATCATCCTGCCCATTTTTCCATATCCGATTATGGCGATTTTCATTTTTCGGGGTTTGGTTACGCTATTATTTACTGCCAAAGAGGCTCTGCAAAAATAAACAAAAAAAACCGCCTCAGAGTTTGCTGAGGCGGCCTGATATTTTGTGCGGGGGCTAATTACTTAACCTTATTCACTACAGCTTCGAAAGCTTTGGGATGATTCATGGCCAGGTCTGCAAGTACTTTCCTGTCGAGTTCGATTCCGGCTTTGTGAATCTTTCCCATGAACTCTGAATATGACATGTCGTACTGGCGTACCCCTGCGTTGATCCTCTGGATCCACAGCGCCCTGAAATTTCCTTTTTTCTTACGACGGTCACGGTAGGCATACTGCAGTCCCTTTTCATGAGCATTCTTTGCTACAGTCCATACATTTTTGCGCCTTCCGAATTGTCCCTTCGTTTGTTTCAGTATCTTTTTCCGTCTCTGTCTCGAGGCTACTGAATTTTTTGATCTTGGCATTGTTTTCGATTTTCGAATGGTAAGCGGCACAAAACCCTGATCAAAGAATACCTGAACCAGTTGGTTCATTTGTTTTCCCGATCATTGTGCTCTTAGTTGCTCATTCATTCTGGTTAAAAAATTGTTTTACTTCAGTGATCTCTACTTCATGCTCAACATAAGCTTGACATTTTTCTGGTCAGCCTTGTCAACTTCCCCATAATAACCCAGATTCCTTTTTCTCTTCTTGGACTTCTTGGTTAGGATGTGGCTTTTGTAAGCATGCTTTCGCCTGATCTTTCCTGTGCCGGTCAAAGAAAATCTCTTCTTTGCACCTGCATTTCTCTTCATTTTCGGCATCCTATGTCTAGTTTAAATAAAATACTTTAATTTTTCCTTGCTGCTTTTGGAGAAAGCATCATGGTCATACGTTTTCCTTCCAGTTTCGGTAACTGTTCGACTTTGCCAAGTTCTTCGAGATCCTGTGCAAAACGCAGCAGGAGAATTTCTCCCTTCTCTGAGTAAATGATCGAACGGCCCTTAAAAAATACGAAGGCCTTTACTTTTGCTCCCTCTTCCAAAAACTTCTGAGCATGTTTCAGCTTGAAGTTATAATCGTGATCGTCTGTATTGGGACCGAATCTCAGTTCCTTAACAACGATCTTTGTTGTTTTCGCCTTAAGTTCCTTCTGCTTCTTCTTCTGCTGGTAAAGAAACTTCTGATAATCA
This sequence comes from Bacteroides sp., assembly GCA_011053095.1. Taxonomy (GTDB): domain Bacteria; phylum Bacteroidota; class Bacteroidia; order Bacteroidales; family SM23-62; genus SM23-62. The sequence continues at coordinate 4,988 of DRHS01000203.1, read as the reverse complement.
ATTATTTTGCAGACAGGCGGATCGGCATTCGGTGAGATTTCCACCAGATCCAATTCAAATTTATCTGCCATTTCAATGGCTTCCCTGACGGTGTAAACACCCGGTTCTTCAATGTTGTCTCCTACCACCCTTACACGGGCTGAGGTGATCTTTTCGTTTATCTTATGCTGAGGTTGTCTTTCCCTCGGCCTAAAATTACGTCCTCTGTGATGTGGTCCTGCTATTTTATGGTCCTCCTAATTAATTAATAATCAGTCTGCTTTTCTTAATTGCTTATCCGTTTCATTGACGATCATTTCAGCAAATTCTTTTAATTCCATCGTACCTTTATCCCCTTCTCCCTGCCTTCTGACGGCAATCGTATCTGAATTTTGCTCTTTTTCACCCACTACAAGCAGGTATGGGATCTTCTTTAACTCATTGTCCCTGATCTTCTTACCTACTTTTTCGCTCCTCTCGTCAATCAGAGTGCGAATATCGTAATTATTTAGAAATTTTAAAACTTTTTTAGCGTAATCGTTAAATTTTTCACTTACCGGGATTATCACTACCTGATCGGGGACCAGCCAGAGTGGAAATTTACCCCCGGAATGTTCTATCAAAAGGGCTACAAAACGCTCCATGGAGCCGAAGGGTGCACGGTGGATCATTACCGGTCTGTGTTTCTGGTTATCTGATCCGACATATTCCAGTTCGAAACGCTCCGGAAGGTTGTAATCAACCTGTATGGTTCCCAGCTGCCATTTTCTGCCCAGGGCATCCCTGACCATGAAATCTAACTTGGGACCATAAAAGGCTGCTTCACCAATTTCAGTGATGGCTGTGAGTCCCTTTTCCTCAGTGGCTTCAATAATCGCTCTCTCTGCTTTCTCCCAGTTTTCGTCTGAACCCATGTACTTTTGCTTATCGTCCGGGTCGCGCAGTGATATCTGTGCGACGTAATCATCGAAATCCAGGGCCTTGAAAATGTACAGGACTATGTCAATTACCTTAATAAACTCTTCTTTCAGCTGATCGGGCCGGCAGAAGATATGTGCATCATCCTGGGTGAATCCACGAACCCTGGTGAGTCCGTGAAGTTCTCCGCTCTGCTCATACCTGTACACTGTACCAAATTCAGCATAGCGTACCGGTAATTCCTTGTAGGAGTGGGGTCTGCTGTTGTAAATTTCACAGTGGTGTGGACAATTCATTGGTTTGAGCATGAATTCCTCACCTTCGATCGGGGTGGATATAGGTCTGAATGAATCCTTTCCGTATTTATCCCAATGGCCCGAAGTAACATAGAGTTCCTTCTGTCCGATGTGAGGTGTAATTACCGGTTCATATCCATGTTGTACCTGTAACTTTTTCAGGAACTGTTCCAGACGGTCACGCAGGAAAGCTCCTTTTGGCAGCCAGAGTGGGAGTCCCGCTCCAACCTTTTGTGAAAAAGTAAATAACTCAAGTTCTTTTCCAACCTTGCGGTGGTCACGTTCTTTTGCCTTCTCAAGCAAGTCGAGATATTCCTCAAGCTGGTTCTGCTTGGGGAATGTTATCCCATAAACCCTGGTCAGCTGTTTGCGTTTGATGTCACCCCTCCAATAGGCACCGGCAAGGCTTGTCAGTTTGATGGCCTTGATCTTGCTGGTATCCTGGAGATGTGGTCCACGGCAGAGGTCAGTAAAATTCCCCTGGATGTAAAAGCTGATGGTTCCGTCTTCCAGCTCCTCAATCAGTTCCAGTTTATATTCATCGCCCTTTTTTGTGAAATAGTCGAGCGCCTCTTTTTTGCTTACATCCCTGCGCAGATAAGGTTCTTTTGATGAAGCGAGTTCCTTCATCTTTTGTTCTATCTTAGGCAGGTCAGCATCTGTGAGGATCTTTTCTCCCGGAAGATCTATATCATAGTAAAAGCCCTGTTCGATTGCCGGCCCTATGCCGAATTTGGTGCCGGGAAAAAGTGTCTCAATAGCCTCAGCCATTAGATGTGCTGAAGAATGCCAGTAGGCATGTTTCCCATCTGCATCATCCCATTTGTGGAGCAGGATGCTTGCATCTCCCGGTATACCCCGGGTGATATCCCACAGTTCCCCGTTTACGGTAATGGACAATACTTCTTTTGCCAGCCTTGGAGAGATGCTATTGGCAATCTCAAATCCTGTTACCCCCTCGTTGAATTCTCTTACAGAATTGTCCGGAAATGTAATGTTAATCATGCTCCTGGAATTACTCGATTTTTAAAGTACGCAAAGATAGTTATATTGAGGTAAATGCAAGGGATTTTAACCTGCGAAAAGTCATTGTCTGTTTGGAGGATTGGCTGCTAATTTAATCAGTTAATAATTCCGGCAGTGTTACCATTGCTGTTAATTCTATAATCTCATGAAAATTAATAAGTTAGGATTTCTAATACTTTCCGTATTATCCATAACACAGGTTATGGGACAGGGTTCCGACCGGGAAATCACATTCGATGATGCGGTTAAAAAAAGGATTTTCTCTGAAAAACGCATTAACGGATTGCGGTCCATGAACGATGGAAAGCACTATTCGGTACAGGAGCGGGGGAAGATCGTTAAATACAGCTATAAAACCGCCGAAAAGGTTGAGGATGTTTTTAGTGTGGACATGCTCGATCTACCGGGTGGAGGGTCTATAGGTAATTATGCTTTTTCATCGGACGATTCAAAGATCCTTGTTGCTATCGGAAAGGAAAGGATCTACAGACACAGCTACAGGGCTGACTATTATGTTTATGATTTTGGAACGGGGCAATCTGTTTTTCTCTCGGATAATGGTAAGCAGCAACTAGCAACCCTGTCCCCCGACGGCAATAAGGTAGCCTTTGTCCGGGATAATAACCTATATTTTTTTGACCTTGAGACCGGTCAGAAGAAGCGGTTGACAGATGATGGCGAACATGGAAAAATCATAAATGGTGCGCCGGACTGGGTATACGAGGAGGAATTTGCCTTCTCAAAGGGATTTGCATGGTCGCCTGATAGCAGAAGGATAGCATATTACCGTACGGATGAAACACTGGTAAAAAAATTTATTGTGACAGCGTATGGGGGGGGACTATATCCGGATTGGTGGGATTTTAAATATCCTAAAGCAGGGGAAACGAATTCAATAGTAAGTATTCGGGTTGTGGACCTTGACAGCGGTTCTGATGAGGAAATGGATACCGGTGATGAAACGGATCAGTATATTCCCAGAATAAAGTGGACCCGCAGGCCGGGGGAACTGTGCATCCTGAGGCTCAACAGGCATCAGAACAAGCTTGATGTCATCCTTGCGGATGCAGTTTCTGGCACCAGCAAGGTAATTCTTGAAGATGAGAATGAATATTATATCCGGGAACCTCAGGACGAAACCGTAGTATTTCTGGAAGATGGTAAACACTTTATCTATACAGGTGACAGAGAAGGGTACTATCATTTTTCCAGGTATGATATGGAAGGCAATGAGATCTCCCGGATCACCGAAGGGGAGTGGGATATTATTGATTTTCTGGGTCTCGATCAGAAACGTGGGATTCTTTACTATACAAGCTACGAAGGATCATCTGTTCAATCAAACGTATGGAGCATAAAGCTGGATGGCAGCGGCAAAAGGATGATCTCCGATACAAAGGGATGGAATACCGCTGAATTCAGTAAAACCTATGATTATTACATCCATACCCATAGTGATGTCCGCACACCAAAGTATATAACCCTTCATAATTCAAAGGGGAAAGTTCTTAAGATACTTGAGGATAATGCCAGGTTGAAAGAGAGAGCAGCAAGTTATGGCATCCCTGAAAAGGAACTTATTACCATTACCACCTCTGAAGGTGTTGAACTTAATGCGTATATGTACAAACCCAAGGGATTCACAGAAAACGGTAATTACCCGCTGATGATGCATGTTTATGGTGGACCCGGAGCTCAGAATGTACAGGATAGCTGGGGCACAAGCTCATTGCATTATCTCCTTCTCGAAAGGGGTTATGTCATTGTTTCGGTTGATAATAGGGGCACCGCTGGAAAAGGGGAGGCATTCCGGAAAGCTACATACTTGCAACTAGGTAAATATGAGACAATTGACCAGATAGAGGCTGCAAAGTATCTCGGTAATATCCCTTGGATAGATGCCGAAAGGATAGGTATCTGGGGCGGCAGTTATGGTGGATTCATGTCTGCCATGTGCATCACAGCCGGTGCCGATGTATTCAAGCTGGCAATGGCTGTGTCTTCGGTGACAAACTGGAAATATTACGATACAGTTTACACGGAAAGATTTATGCGCACACCCCGTGAAAATCCGGATGGGTATGAAAAGAACTCTCCGGTCTACTATGCAGACAGGCTGAAAGGTCACCTGCTGATTAACCATGGTATGGTCGATGACAATGTCCATATGCAGAACTCAGTTGATCTTGTCGAGGCACTTATCCAGGCTGGCAAGCAATTCGAATGGATGTTCTACCCGGACCAGGCCCATGGAATCTACCAGCGGGGTGCAGCTCCTCACATGGCGACCAAACTGATGCAGTACGTGGAAGAGAATCTTTAGGATGATTTAGCCTCGATTTATCGGTTTTGGCACAGATTTTGGATTTCATAACTACAAGAAACCAAAAATCTGAAAAGTCATGAAAAAATTAGCATATTTTATAATAGCCATTCCGATCATCATGGCGAGCTGCAGCAGGGATCCTATTGCAGACTTCTTCGTGTCTCGGAATATAGTCGATGTTGGTGAATCCATTCATTTTACCAACAACTCCATAGATGCAGATTACTTTGAATGGGACTTCGGAGACGGAACCCGTACAAACTCATATGATGCTTCTCATATTTATACAATGGAAGGAACTTACGAGGTTAGCCTGTTAGCCTACAACGGAAGGCATAGGGTAGACAAGGCTTTAGCTACAGTCCATGTATTGTTCCCTACCAGCCTCGAAGTGATTGTGCTTGAATATTTCGATGAATATCCAGTACAGGATGCATCTGTAT
>DRHS01000202.1 GCA_011053095.1 Bacteroides sp. | reverse complement strand
TCGTATGATTGACACCATCTTTGGGAGGCTCTTTTACTGTAAACAAATTCTTCAAATTGTTTAGCCAGACATGAACGAAACGGCCTTTTCATAATTCAAACACCATTTGTGCAACTGGATAATCTTCTATGCTAAGGCTGCATTCTCGTAAATGCACAAGGTCAGCATCTACATAAGGATTAATGGATTCCGGGGATGTATGTCCCAATATGGAACTGATAACTGGTGGTGAAATCCGGTTCTCAAGTAGTGCTGTGGCCAGATGGTGACGAAAAATACGAACACCTGTTCTGCCACCATCCTTACGCACTCCAGCTTCGTTAAATACATTCTTGAGATGATCCCATGTGGCAGAGATTTTGTTATATGGTCTGAACCCATTAACAAAAATGATTGTTTCCTTTGACTTAGGGCGTTCATAAATAAGATAATCCCAGATTGCATTGCCAACTATTGCGTTCATTGGTAATGTCAGTTCAATGCCGGTTTTAGATTGGTCTAAGTGAATCATGTCATGCTCCCAGTCTATATTCTCTGGTGTCAGAGATAAAATATCAGTTCCACGAAGCCCGGTATAGTAAGCAATGGTTGCAATAGCCTTGTCCAATAATGTTAGTTGCGAGTTCTCTTCCTCAAGCCAAATCCGGAACTTTTCTGACTCTAATTGAGTTAGATATGGGTAGTTCCGATAACTCTTAGGGATAGAAGGAAATAATGATAGTAGCTTCTTGACAGGTTCACCATATAACGGGATTGTGGCCTTCAAGACCGGAGTAATCTTTTCTATATACGCTTTGCTTCTGATGATTTTCTCTCCGTCATAGAAAAAGTCAAGAACATGCCTTTCTGTAGTGTCTGTAATTGATTGTGCTCCTGCATTTTGTAAATGCAGAAGAAAAAGTATTCCAGCCTGACGTTCTGTATAGATAGTACGATCGACTTTGCTCCCTAATTTAGCTGCCTGTTCATAATAATCTATAACTGATTTGTATTCATCATTGAGCAAATCATAACTCTTAATCGGTGCCAGAAAGCCATGATATAGATAGGGTTGTGGATATATGCCCTCTAAATCGAATCTCTTCACGCAGCCAAGGGTTGACTTCAGAGTTTTGCGAACCGGGGCAGCATCTTTATACCCACGTCGCTGTACCTCCTCCCAATAAAGTTGTTCGTAAGAATCAATCTCTGGAGATGAACCTTCATTCAAAACCAGTTTAATACACCGTCTCATCCACTGAATATGGCAACGGCTGTACCCATTATCATGAAGATATTCAAGTAGCAATGGGTGGTGCTTTTGTAAATTTCGTACATCCATAATTTTTTAATTTAGATATACGAAATTTACGAACTTATTATCCCAACTTTCCTTCAACTACACGCTCTATATCTGTATGTTATGAATGAAGTTGGGATAATAAAAAAGTTGGGATAAGCCAGGTTATTGGTAAATGGCACCTCTTTATTGAATGCAAAAGCAAGTACCGCGTCTTTTTCCCTGATTAAGCGTTCAACCAGATTTCTTCCTTTGGTCTGTTTATGTCGCCCTCTTTTCCCTGGTGTTTTATAGGGTGGGGGTTCCGCTCTTTCACCGAGAGCGCAGATCAGGTTATATCTGGATTCAATATGTTGCCGTCGTTTGACCCTTTCTTCAAAAGGCATCTCATATACACTCATCAAAAAGGTTTTGAAAACCCCGGCCCATTTGCTTTTTCCGCTTTCAATCAATCCCTCTAAATCCCTCAGGATATGGGTTCCGCAAATGGCATGCTTCATCTTGAATTTAAAGTAACTGCTCCAGCAATCACCAACCAACCCCTGATTCTGTCCAATATTGATTTTGTCGCTTCCCAATGCCAGCCTCCCTCGTTTCTCATGCTTGAACAAATAAGTGAAGAGCAATGATGATGCTGTATGAAACCAGTGTAATTTCCCAGCTACATGGACTCCGCTTTCATCGGCATGGGCCGTGTCTTCACCGACTATCTTTGATTTGATGATATCTTCAGGTTCTTCAAGCTTTTTATAACTTTGCTTACCGGCTGAGTAAACTGTTGATTCATTGATCGGGTAACCAAACAAATCGTCAAACAGCAATTGTATCTTCTTGAAGGGAATCTTAAAAAGGACATTCAACAGTACAGAATAGGCTTTGCCCCTTACCATATTGAACAGGGGCCCTGACCCCCTCAGGAACTGTGCCTTTACACCATTTTCCACACCCTGGACATTTCCTTTTAGTATTTGATGCTCTGTAATCTCCAACTCCGGTTTTGGTAAATCAAAGACCTGGCGCTTTTCCGATAATACCAGATCATGAACTGGAAGTTCAACGATATTTTAAGAAGGTTCCTGGCCACCATGTGCAAGTTGCTGTAAAATTCTTAACCCTTAAAGATCCTAGTGATAATAAGGTGCGAAGATTTCAATATACTGCTATAGATGATGCAACACGGGTTAGAATTTAAAAAATATATAAACATCATAATCAACATAATGCGGTTGATTTCATAGATTATATTATTTATAAATTTCCTTTCCGTATTCATACAATTAGAACTGATCGGGGACACGAGTTTCAAGCGAAATTTCATGAGTTTGTTGAAAAGATAAGGGTATTAGACATGTATACATTAAACCGAGATCGCCTCAGCTCAATGGGGCCTAATGTGCTCTTTTCCGGATTTCCCTGAAGCTGTAGAATTTCCGTATGGATGTCATGTATGCTATTCCGCCTAGAAGCATGGATCCCAGGTAGGTTATGATAAAGTAAATAGTGGAGATCGCTATCGCAATTTCGGCAGGATGAGAATGCAATGACCAAACTCTTGTAAATACAAATTCACGTGTGCCAAATCCGGCAATACTGACAGGGATAAAAGCAAGTATATTTGAAATTGAAACAGCAGTAACACTGGTTCCGTAGTTTATCATGGCGTTAATATCTGCTGAAAACATCAATGGGATCACCGCAAGCATTCCGAATGCCAGGAGGCTGGTGCAAAACCCGGGGATCATCAATCGCATCCGGTTCTGACTCCATGTCTCATAAATCTGCTGAAGCTCTTCCCGGATTGGTTTTTTTCCAGCCAGGGCCAGAGCAGGACGAAAAAGAATGCCTGGAAAAAAAATAATCCCAAACGCAATAATGAAGATCAGGCCTATGATGGCTATGGTGTACCAGTTAATAACAAACCTGCTGATTATGAGCATCATAGATATGCCTCCAACCATGCTTAGAATCAGGACATCCCAGATTCTATCAAGCAATACCGAGGAGGTGGATACTGTAATGCTTGACTTATAGCGATTTCTGATAAGCCAGATCTTAGCAAATTCACCTAATCTGCCTGGTGTTATGGTACCAAGAAAACCGGTGAACAGGAAGAATGCCAGGAAAGTGGTATACCTGCCGTTCACCCCAAATGCCCTGTTTATCAATAACCACCGGTAGGATTTGATCATATAAACAAGAAAAAGAATAACTAAGCCTGCTGCGATCTTCCAGGTCTTAAAAAGGGCGAAGTATTCTGCAGTCATTCGGAAATCAAGTTTCCTTACGACAAAATACAGGAGCAGGAATCCTATGCTGTGCAGAAGAATAAAGACTGCTCTCCTGATTGTCTTTTTTCTCATGCTGAAAGCATTTGCCTGTTTTCACAAGTAGAGTTTCTATAATTGCATCCTGATCTCATCCCAGGTCCTTCCTTTTAATTGAGTGTGTGGATTTCTTCCATGTTGTCCGGGATTTCTCAAAAATTTTTCCAATGAATTCCGGCTTGAATAATTCGACAGTCCTTCTTGCAGGCCAGCTTCCAAGCAACAGAAACAGGCTGCTGATCATTAATTCCATAAGATATCTTGAAAAAGGGAATCCGGAAAGCGTATATCCGTAGTCGGGCACCTGACGCAAAAACATCCTTCTGAATCTGATCCTTATGAAACTGCCTCTTTTTTTAAGATCATATCCATGAGAATGCATGCTTATGGCATCTTCCTCGCTGCAGGAGGTCATCTCCAGCCTTCCATCCCTCTTCATATTATCCAGGATTTCCTGTCCCACCCGGGTACGGGGGATAATAATAGAGAACCCCTTTCCCCTTTCCTCGTATTTTGGAGACCAGGCATCTCCGCCCGAAAGATCTGTGAATTCATTTGCAAGATCCGTGCAAAAGAGGCTGTTTTTCAGGATGTGGAAAGGGATAAGGTAATTGGCATGAAATTTTTTCAGTTCAAAAATTTTCCCATCCTCCATTTCAACCCGCATATTGCCTGGCCATTCCCCATGACGGAACCAGAGTTTCCGGATTTTCCTGTAATCCTTTTCACCATAACTTCTTATAAAACTCCTGACCGATGAAAAATACAGGGTATTGCCGTAGAAGGGCCCAAAAATGTATTTGATATTGGCTACGGATGGATCACCGGATTTTTGAAGTTTGCGAATACTCTGAACCTGTCCCGGGAGTCCCACATAAGCAAGATTTCCCTCAAACTCACTACTCTCTGCCAGAATTTCATTAACGGATGTGATGATGTACTTGCTCTGCGCTGCCTCGAGTATTTCCTCCCTGGTTTTTGCGATAAATGGTTCCGTAAGCCAGGGTTTTTCTTTAGACATTCTGGTCACAATGGCTCCGTCGATCATCTTTTTCTCAAGCAGGTAGACCAGGACTGCTGATAATATTCCTCCGCTGCCTGCATTTACACGGATTTCCGGATCGGTGGAATTTCCTATATAGATATTTTCGTAAGGTCCTGTATAGGGATGGAAATGGGCACTTTCAGGGTAGAAATGTTTACGATGTTCGGGAAATGAGAACTTTTTCCCGGCGCATGCATTCAGGATACGGTTTGCTTCAGCATCCTCCAGTTCCCCGATTAATATGGGCCGGTACTTCTTCTCTCGATCTGCAAATACAATCTTACCCCCAGACAATGCAACGCAGGTTCCGCAGCGGTTGCACAGTTCAGAACGCATTATGCGCGTAAGTTCCTTATGGCTTTTCACAGACATAAAATTGTCGTATCCCCAGTTCGCTGATAAAAGTTTTTTGCATGTTACGGATGATCCATTCCCCGGTGTTCTGCAGCCAGAGGGGACCGACAGGCATGAGCACAGTTCCCCTGTGAAGCATAAGCTTCCAGCCCGCATTGTCCAGTCGTTTTTTCACTTCCCGTGATGGGGGGAAGCGGTGAGGGCCCTCTCCGTGTCCGCCGAAAAGTTTTGTAAACACCCGGTATGGAATTTCATTGGTAGCTGCAGGGCAACTCAGTACCATTTTAGCCCCGGGCTTTGCCACCCTTAGTAATTCAGACAGAAAAACGTCAGGTTCAGCTACATGCTCCAGGGTTTCAAGGCTGATGACTCTGTCAAATTCCTCATCCCCGAAAGGGAGATTTGAATAGGAATCAAGTTTAACCTGTGCAGCTTCCGGCCTTTGTTTTCGGGCAATATCTATTAATCCACTGCTGATTTCCGCATGGATCACCGCCACATCATGCTGCTGCATCCGGATGGAATCTTCCGCCTCGCAATCTCGCGAGGATATGTTAAGTACCTTCTGGCCCGCTGAGAGATCAAGATGTTTCACCGTTTCCCGGAACCGCTGGTCGTGGGCGTGTTTAACTTTCTCGTTTTCCTGAATGTAAACACTGGCAACGCTGTCCCAATGCACCTCAACATCCTTGTCACTCCAGGGGTTTGTGCCGGATGAGGTCCTGCCACCGGATGGGTTTTCTACCATAGGAACCTAGCTTTTCTTTCGGTTCATAATGGCGATCTGATCGGCAAGCAGGCCGATAAAGAAGAGAAACATTCCGAGGACCGTAAGCAGCATTGCTCCATTTGAAAACCTGTCGAAAACAATGTAACCATAGATTCCGAAACCAAATCCGAGCAGGAAGATGCTGATGCTTGCAGGCAGGAATACCTTCATAGGATTAAAGAGCATGATGATACGGAAGATAAGCATCATGGTTTTGGTCCCGTCCTTTACAGGGCGTACATTGCTCTTTCGGCCTATCCTGGCTGCCACATCTATCGGAATGGTTGAAATATTATACCCTTCCTTAAGATAGGCAAGGGTTGAGGTGGTGGAGAATGAAAATCCGTTTGGCATGATATGCAGCATGGATCGGATCTGTGAAGTGTGAAAACCCCGATACCCTGAATTGTAATCAGGGAGCTTCTGTTCAATAAGGTACTCCCCAATCTTGCGGATAATTTTTTTGCCGGCCTTGCGCTTCTTTACCTGAAAGGACCCCGGACTGCGCTCACCAATGACCATATCGTAATCTTCCAGAAGACTGTCGATTTTTTCGATGTAGGAAGGATCATGCTGTCCGTCACCGTCCATTATGATGACCCTCTCCCCGGTGGCATGGCGTATCCCGGTTTTAAGAGCCGCACCGTATCCTTTATTTGCAGTATGGCGGATCAGTTTGACCGGGTACTGGCTGATCACATCATGGGTCCCGTCATCAGAGCCGTCATCGATGTAGATAAATTCAAATTTCTCATACAGCTTAAGTTCCCGGATTTTGTCAAGGGAAATACTTACTGCGTCTTTTTCGTTGTAAACGGGTACAATTACGGAGTTCATGGCTGGGAATTCACTGTATAAATAACAGATTTCATGTAAAAATAGTATAATTCTCCCTATATGATTAAATTTGGTGAGCTTTCCCAAAATCCAGAATATGGCAGATGCGGTTAAACTTAGTTTTGTATTACCATGTTATAATGAGGCAGATAATATTGATTATATACATAGGGAATTGGTCAAAGTATGCGGTAGTTTGAAAGAAATAACTCCAGAATTATTATTTATCGATGACGGAAGCGCGGATGGTACATTTGAAAGGATAAGAAAAATTACTGAAACAGACGACCGGGTAAAGGGAATAGCTTTCTCAAAAAATTTTGGAAAGACCCTGGCCATTTATGCCGGTTTAAGGGAATCGAGAGGAGATTTTGTTATCACCATGGATTCTGACGGACAGCACCCTCCCTCCCTCATTCCTGAATTGATTGAAAAGCAGAGGGAAGGTTTCGAAATCGTAAACACACGGAGAGAGCAGAACAAAGGGGTTGGATTTCTCAGCCGTATGCGATCACGAACCTTTTACCGGTTTATTAATTTCCTTTCTGATGTAAAAGTAGAACCGCTGGCATCTGATTACAGGTTGATGACAAGAAAAGCAGTGGATGCTTTCCTTACCCTTGAAGAGAGAGACAGGTATACAAATGGTCTCATAAGCTGGATGGGTTTCAGGCAGACCAGCATCCCATTTACGGCTCCCAGAAGGCATGCCGGAAGAACATCATTTTCAGGGAGAATGCTACTGCGACTGGGACTCGACGGAATTACTTCTTTTTCAGCCAAGCCGCTCAGGATCAGTTTTACCCTGGGATTGATAATCCTTGTCTTTGATTTTGCATATGGTATATATGCCATACTAAATTTTTTCTTTGGTACTACCATTCCCGGGTGGACATCCATGATGTTTACCATTCTTTTCCTTGGGGGAGTACAACTGGTGAGTATCGGGATAATCGGCGAATACATCGCCAGGTTGTTTAACGAGTCAAAAAGAAGGCCCCATTATTTTATTCAGGATAGATGCTAAATTCCATAGCTCACAATAAGAAACTGGGGGCGGTACTTACTGTAGTAATTGCTTCCCTTCTCATCTTTGTGTTTTTTAACCGGCATATACTTGAGGCCAACCAGGTTTCTTTTGCTTCTGGAGGTGATGGACTAAAAAGTACATTTGGAACTCTGTACCATATTCAGTATGACAGTTCCTACTGGCACTTCCAAGGGATGAATTATCCTTACGGGGAATCCGTATTTTTCACGGGGAACCAAACATTTCTTACCAATATCATTAAGTTTTGTAAAGAACTGGGGATCGATTATTCAGATAAAACAGTAGGTATACTGAATATCTGGTTACTTTTTTCATTTGTGATATGTTCCCTTTTCTTATTTCTGATATTTTATGAGCTGGGATTACCGGTCTGGTATTCAATCCTGGGCAGCCTGATCATCACCTTTCTGACCCCCCAGTGGGATCGGTTGGGAGGCCATTATAACCTTGGATATGCATATGTTTTTCCCATAGCTATCTATCTGATGATGAGGTTTTATCGAAAGCCTGCTTATGGATTATCAATTCTCTTCGGTCTATTTATTTTCATTATCGCCGGGAAACACGTTTACTATATCGCATTGGTTGGAATACTCTGGGTCGTTTACTGTGTCTGGCTGATCGTCAATAGTAAAACCATATATGCCAGGAACTGGATCAACCTGCTTCCACATTTTATTATACAGTTGATACTACCTTCATTAATATTCATTATTTTCTCTTCCAGCCATGATATGGCTTCAGATCGAACAGCTTACCCATGGGGTTTCTTTCCCAGTACAACCCGTTGGGAAAGCGTATTTCTTCCTCTCGGTCTGCCATACGGCAGATTTATCCATATCAAGGGGGGGGCAAAAACGGTTGGATATGTTGGTTTAGTTTCTGCCCTCATTTTAATATTAACAATTGTGCTATTCATCCGAAGGTGGATCAAGCATGGTTACGGTAATGCATTGAAGATTTCAGATCAGACTTTCCTGAATGTTCTTTTTCTGGGAGGTCTGATTGCCCTCCTGATATCCTTGGGGTATCCTTTCTACCTTGGGATGGAAAAACTGCTTAATTATGCCGGTCCTCTTCGGCAATTCAGAGCAATCGGGAGATTTGTATTTCCTTTCTTCTATGTAATGAATATTTATAGCTTATATATTCTTTGGAAGTGGTTGATCGGGAATCAAAAAAGATGGATTACTCTGATCATTTTCATTGCACTGCTCTGGAGTTGTTATGATGCCTGGCTCAATATCCGGAATAAACCGGACAATTATTACAATAGGTTTGAAGTATTGAATGACACTGAGAATTTGTTACCGGAAAATCAATGGATTCATAAACATGACTGGTCGGAATACCAGGCAATAATGCCTTTACCCTATTATCATATTGGGTCTGAGAATTATTGGGTAAATGGGAATTCTCCCATTATTCTTGATTCGTATTTTGCATCTCTTAAAACAGGCTTACCATTAAATTCAGTGATGTTGAGCAGGACTTCAATAGATCAGACTCTTGCCAACCTTGATCTGTTTTATGAACCTTACGATGGATATTCTGTGCTGGAAAGGTATCATCCTGAGAAGCCTGTTTTGCTGATGTACCGGGAGAACAGTCGCCTTAGTCCCCCGGAGCAAAACCTGGTAAATCATTCAATCCCTCTTGAGTCAGGAGGAGAAATGAAATATTATAAATTGTATCCGGACAGTCTGCAGGCGATCCAGAACCAGAATGCATTAAAGACACAAGGCATTGCTGACTCAATTACAAATGCCGCAGCGATGGATTGGTACTGTCTTGAGTCGTATGCCAGCAATCCGGATGGCCGGTACTCTGGTAAAATGAAAAAGGAAATAGATTTTTTCTCATGTGTGGTTCCGGATTCCGGGACCTACACTGTTTCATTCTGGTATAATGGTGCCGGAAGGGATCTCTGGCCACGGACGAATTTGTTCATAAGCCGGTTTGATTCCGCAGATCACAGGTACTCTTATATGCAGACGGACTTTTTCAGGGAGACAGTACTCAGGGAAGGGGACTGGGCCCTTGTGGAATATACTGTTGATTTGCAAAATCCTGGTGACCGCATCATGCTTAGCTATCTAAATAAAGTTGTTGCCGGGGGGACAATGGAGATTGACAGGGTTTTGCTTAAGCCCGCTTCAGGTATAATTGTAGAAAAGGATGAGGGGAATCTATGGATCAATAACAGATCTGTACACGTTCCAAATTGATATTCAGGTCAGGATTATTCTTTCCAAGTAATTTCATCATGTTTTATTTTGTAGGTTTTAATTTATATAAGCTAAGATCAGGATCCTTTTCTGAATAGATCAGGGTGTAATATTGATCGACCTTTTGCATTATTCCATTTTTACATTCATTCATTTCATCCCTGCCCCAGCTGATAATATAATCAATACTAACAGTATCATCGGATGCAGCAGGAAACTGGTTGTACAGACATACATTAGTTACAACACTGTCCCCCAACCTCACAGCAGGAATACCTCCGGGATTCCATATTAAAGGATAATACATTGTTGTTGCTTCAAAGTTTTCTAAAACTACAATTGGTTTTTTCCATCCTAAATACTGGGAGAAATGAGAATCCAGCATCCCTCCTGAATTCCTTATCGGAAGAATAACACTGTTCTTTGTCACAAGTTTTTCTGCCTCATTAAACCTTTGGATTTGTTTTGAATACCTCTCAAGTCGCTGAATATTATTGAATGATAATCCCACAGTTGCAATGAGAATTAATACAACAATCACCCTTTTAAATGCAAGTGGGTATTTAAACATCGAAAGCCAGATAAAGAAAATAAGGTATAAGAGAATATTTATCCTGACCGAAATATAGCTTCCTCCCGAACTGGCGTCAGGAAAGGTCAAGTATAGTAATAGCAGGATTGCACTCAATATTCCGAAAAAGAGTTTTTTGGGATTTGCGGTTAGGGTCCCAATTTCCTTTCTCAAGAGGATTTTTATGGTTGTATATAGAAGCAGGCACATAGCAGAAAAGAAAATGAGTCTTGAGAAATTTGATTCAGCACTGTAACTGTGGATTATAAGAGACCGGGCATCCAGAATCCATTTCATTAGTTCATTGAAAGGAAGCTTACTTCCCAGATCAGGTGCATGCCAGCCAGCTAGATATTTCCAGGCCAGGTAGATGCCGGGCATGCCTATGAGGATAACAAGCATGATCTCCAGCGAGGGTTTTCGGATTGATTCCTTGTTCCTGAGATGAACCAGGAGCTTAATCAGGCTGTACAATCCAACGGAAGAGAATGTAAGAATGAATATTAATATATGTGTAAAGAATGAGATCTGAAACAGGAGCAATAATATACCTGAGTTTAATATTGACAGCCTTTTGTTACGTGATAACCAGAAAAAGAGTGTTCCCAAGAAAACGGTAACCCCCAGGCAATAATTATAAAACCCTAACCCAAACAGGTAAGTGTAAACAAAGGGGAGTGCAAATACGGCAAGTATCCTGTTTTCAGGAGAAAATCTGTTTATGATTAAATACACGACATAGGGCAGGAGTAAAGCAAGTAAAAGGAGAAAAATCTTGTCGGCCACCACACTGGAGAAAACAAAACGAAAGAGTAATAGTATAAAATGTGAGCTCCAGTTTGGGACGAGATTCGGATTTATAGTGAAGAATTGGGATAGAGATTCATTATGGTGCAGTAAAATCTCCCTTAGAAGATTGGAATTGTAGATATGTGAGGGACCATCAAGACTGGGGTAAAAATGAAAGAGCAGAATTGGAAGAGTGTTGAGTATTGTTAAAACCAGGAAAAGAGTCTTGGATGACATCAATCTGCATCGGTTTTGAATATTCAGCCACATAATCAGGCAGGCATATTGTAGGAAAATAATTTGATCAGGCAAATGAGGAAACATCTT
>DRHS01000201.1 GCA_011053095.1 Bacteroides sp. | reverse complement strand
GTACATCCATAATTTTTTAATTTAGATATACGAAATTTACGAACTTATTATCCCAACTTTCCTTCAACTACACGCTCTATATCTGTATGTTATGAATGAAGTTGGGATAATAAAAAAGTTGGGATAAGCCAGGTTATCACAACATTTGGATAATGGTTCTGAAAGAGATCTCAGACCAGCTAAGGTCAAACTGAAAGTATCCAATTGCTTCCGTTCTTTCGAAGGAGCAGAGATCTATGCCCGGATCGCAAGCTTTGTTTCAACGGCCCGAAAGAACAACCGGAACGTCTATTCAGAATTATACTCTACCTTTAGTGGACACAATTTCATTACAGGGTAGCATACCCTGGTAAACAGTTACTTTTTTTTAATGAAAAGTTCTTCTTTGAAATGCTAAATTTAACATTGGCAATATCAATTCTGATGAGACAAAAAGGAATCCTCTGTTTATTCGCAATAACAATTTGCACCACCGTGGAGCTGAAAGCCGATATTATCAGTCTGATCAGGGCCGACCAGTGCGAAACAATTACCGAGATATATATTGAGGAAGACCAGATACGTGTCACCTTCGAAATAGGGGAAAATGATTATATCCATTTTCACAGGTTGATCCCTGAAGAATATATGGAAAATGGTCTTAATGATCAGAACAAATCAGAGTACCTGAGTCATTTCTTCAATGAAACATTCATCATCACGGCGAATGGAAAACGCCTCACCGGGGAACTTATAGAGCTAAAAAGGCTTCCCAGAAATTACAGGGCATCACTTTATACAGGACAGGTAGATACGGCCAGCCTGACCATTAGCCCCAGGGTGATATATGCCGAAATCATTTACATAACAGAGAAACCAAACCATGTGGCTATCACACCTCCGTTGATTGATGGGTACAGTGGGACTCTGGCGAATATTGGTTTTGTTACTTATCACAAAGGATTACCCGTGAACGATCTTCGCTACCTGGCTACTGAAGAGACAGTACACCTCGATTGGAGTGATCCCTGGTATACAAAATTTGAAAACAAGAATATCGCAAGGCATCATAAGAATTCTTTAATGTCTTTTTTATATGTAGATCCCTACGAAATAAGACATGAAATGCTGGTCCGGTTAAAGGATCTGGAGGATTGGATCGATCTGGATTATCATATTGACGATGATATTAAGGCTGCAGAACTGGATAGTATAAAGAATGTGGTTGCCGATTTTCTCATTACCAGGAACAAATTAACGGCCGATGGAATTGCCATTCCTCCCATACTGGATAAAGTGCATTTTGTGGAAGTAAAGCTGTCAGGGATTCAGATTCTGGAAAAGCCCAGAGACCTTCCTTATTCTGCTGCCATTATCGGGGTGATCCTTGTTTATCCGCACGAGAGTATGCCTGGCAGGGTTACCATTGACTGGGATATGTGGAGTGAGAAACTGCAGAGTGTCCCCTGCGTGATGTCAGATCCTGCCGGTCCCATGCCCTATGATTTAATGCCTGGCGATACCACTCTGGTCTGGGTAAATTATTTAAAGAATTACGAGCTACCCACTGTGAGTAAGGTGAACATAACACAAGCGTCGGTCAGTTATCCCCTTTTTACCATCCTACTTTTGCTGGGTTTAACCTGGCTTGTAGTTCACACCCTCAGGCGAAGAAAGTCATGGAACTGGATAAGAATTACCGGACCAATAGTTCTGCTTATTGGAGCCTTTCTTCTGCTCCCGTTCTGGGTGAATACCAAGATTCCATTTGTCCAGAAAAAGTCTTTTTCCAGACCCGAAGCAAGCACCCTGGTGGCCGATTTACTCCATAACACCTACCGTTCTTTTGATTTTAGAGATGAGAGCCTGGTGTACGATAAGCTGGCATTGTGTAATTATGGAGATCTGCTATCTGAGATTTACATTCAGACCAAGCAGAGCATGGTGCTCGAAAACCAGGGAGGCATACAGGTAAAGTTGAAGTCTGTAGATATGCTTAATGTGGATGAAATCAGGCTGAAGGATCTGGAGAAGGATGCGCTGGCATTTGAATGTGAGTGGGTAGTAGAAGGCGATGTGGGTCACTGGGGACATATTCACAAACGGATTAATCAGTACCAGGCCATTATGAAGGTGAAACCTGTTGAGGGCTCATGGAAAATGTATGGACTTGAAATTATAGAAGAAACCAGAAAATTGTAAGTCTTTGATACAAGTAACGAACTTAAAGTTTCAATACCCCCGCTCCACATTTGAGCTCAATATTCCTGAGCTGCAGATTGGGGATGGAGAGAAAGTAGCGGTAATCGGACCAAGTGGTTCAGGAAAAACAACCCTGCTTAATATCCTGTCCGGGATCATTGTGGTGGAGACCGGTCAAGTCGAGTTCAACGGTCACCAGATAAATACCATGAGCGACAGGGAGCTCAGGAACCTTCGGATCAGGCAGATCGGATTTGTATTCCAGGACTTTAAGTTGCTGGAATATTTAAACGTATATGACAATATTCTCCTGCCATACCGCATCAACAGCAGCATGGCCGGAGTTTCAGGAAGGGGCAGTAAAGCAAAGGAACTTTGTAAGCACCTGGGCGTAGGAGATAAGCTAAGCAAATACCCCAAACACCTTTCCCACGGAGAGAAACAACGCATCGCAATATCAAGGGCATTGATCAATGATCCTCCACTGGTACTGGCCGATGAGCCCACCGGGAACCTGGATCCGGAGAATAAAATGAAAATACTGGAGATCCTGTTTAAAATGTCGGATGCCAACAACAGCACACTGATCACTGTAACCCACGATCATGAATTACTGGACGGATTCGACCGGATCATCGATTTTGCTGATTTTCAAAAGAGCACAGCCATATGAAAGACAGCATCTACCTGGCCTATCGCTATCTGACCTACAACAGGGTGCGCTCCCTTGTCCTCACCTTCTCGGTGGCTATTATCATCTTCCTGCCTGTGGGACTGAAACAGCTAATATCAGAGAGCGAGGATCAAATGTTGGCCAGGGCCAACAGCACGCCCCTGATTGCCGGCAAAAAAGGGAGCCCCACCGACCTGGTCATCAATACCCTCTATTTCCAGCAGGAGAAGATTGAGACCTTGACCATGGAGTATGCTGCTATCCTGGATGAGACCGGATTCGGATATTCAATTCCTGTAATGAGCAGCTATTCTGCCCGGGGATTTCCCATTGTGGGTACCTCACTGGACTATTTCGATTTCAGGGGCCTCAGCACCCAAGTGGGACGGCTGTTTGGTGTTGTGGGTGAATGTGTGATAGGTTCCAATGTTGCCAGGCGCCTGGATCTGCATCCTGGTGACAGCCTGATTTCAAGTCCGGAAAGTTTCTTTGACTTTGCAGGTGTATACCCGCTTAAAATGGATATAGTAGGTGTGTTGAACCATTCAAATACCCCAGATGATGATGCGATTTTTGTGGATGTGAAAACCACCTGGATTATCATGGGACTGGGACATGGGCACCAGGACCTGATGCAGGTAAACGATCCGACCATTGTGCTTGAACGCAGTGACAGCTCTGTTACTGCCGGAGCAAAGCTGTTTATGTACAACCAGATCGACCCTGAAAACATTGATCAATTTCATTTTCATGGAGATATCAATTCTTATCCCATCACCTCCATTATTTTCATTCCTGAGAACCAGAAAGCAACCGCCCTTCTGCGGGGCCGTATTGAATCGGGTGAGATTGACAACCAGATGGTTGTACCAACTCTTGTGGTGGATAACCTCCTTCAAAGTATTTTCAGGATCAAGCAGATTTTTAATTCCGTATTTGTCATCGTGGGGCTTGCTGTTTCCCTTATTTTCGGATTGGTCATCGCCCTGTCTTTGCGCTTACGAAAAGACGAACTTTATACCATGTTCACCATTGGATCTGGGAAGAGGAAAATTGCCCAGATCATTGGCATGGAACTCCTTCTGCTTGTAGTAACCAGCGCCCTCATTTCCGGGATCATGTATTTCATCACCGGATTTTTCATTGATGAATTTATTAACGCATTTATTATTTAATATCCTATGAAACAGATCTTTGCCCTATTATTTATCTTACTAATAGCTAGTTCATGTGGCAGCGGTGTTAAAAGGGAAAAATCATCAGATGAGCTTACTACTCAAATCACAGTTGCAGTTACCAATTACCCCCTCTTCTTTTTTACACAGCAGATTGCAGGTGATAAATTTGAGGTCCTCTTCCCGGTACCGGGTGATATTGATCCGGCATTTTTTGAACCCGGAGCTGAGGTGGTTAGCACATATCAATCGGCTGAGATTATTTTTATTAATGGGGCAGGGTACGAGAGCTGGGTTGATAAGGTATCACTCCCACAGAGGAGGATTGTGAATACCACAGCAATGGTAAGTGATCAATACATCCAGGAAAAAGGGATGAGTCACAGCCACGGTCCTGATGGGGAACACGACCCTGCAGAGACTGCTTTTACGACCTGGCTGGATCAGTCCATTGCGCTTGAGCAGGCAAAGCTTATTTATGAAACTCTGAAGAACAGTTACCCGGAGAGCAGTCAAATATTTGACAGCGATTTCAAGAAGCTGGAAACGGAATTAATGAGCCTTGATAAGCAAATGGAAGAAGCCTTCAGTTCCTGGGCCAATGCATCCGTAAGTGCTTCACATCCGGTATACCAGTACCTCGGTGCAAGGTATGGGCTACACATTCACTCTGAGCACTGGGAACCAGAGCAAAATGTTGATCCCGACGTGGTGAAGATCTTTATAGAATCCTTACATCACAATGATTCACAATTGATGCTGTGGGAGGGAGATCCACATCCTGAAACCAGGAAACTTCTGGAAGAAGCGAATATTAAAATTGTGGTATTTCTCCCCTGTGGAAACAAACCAGAACAGGGAGATTATCTCACTGTAATGAAGCAGAATCTGAAAAAACTTGATTTAGGGGATTCGTAATTATAATCAGAATGCCATCCTGACCCAGGCTTCCATGATATACCTGCTTGCCTCTGCTGTTTCTTCTACCGTATTTCTACCCCGGTCCACATAAAAGTTTAACTGATAACGCCATTTTATATCCCTGTTATAACCTAATGCTATACCCAGCCGGAAAGTACTTGCATAGGTCTCTTCAAAGGTTTCTCCATGAGGGATAAAAGCCTCTGCACTTACATTTGAATAGTAGGTCTGATCAGTGGTACTTTTGTTGTTAAGAGGGATGTGCGCTCTCAGCCTGTACCTGGAACGAAGTGCTATTATATCCCTCTCAAAACCTTCCGTCCAGTGAAAACGCTGCTCGAAGCGGTAAAAATGATCAAACCTGACTCTTCCTATATCCGGCCAGTGCAATTGTAGTCCTTCCCAGATCCTTATTTCAATTTGGTTTTCCAATTCAGCGAAACGGGTATAACGAAAATCTATCGCTGCATGAAGGTCAATGATATTCCACAGATCCACTATGGCCCTGGGACGCACCATGAAAAGGACATTAATATCATCATCAAATGCGGGTCTGATGCTAAAATCATTCCTGAACCAGAACCCGGCTTTTTTGATAAATTGTTGTGTGGTAAAGGTGGTCCAGGGTTCGAAATGAGCATATTCCTGAGCCCTCAAATGGATACTGAAGCTTCCCATTACAAGAAAACAAATCGGAATTATATACTTAACGGTTATGCGGCATTTGCTGGGTTATTTGTTAAAACACTGTAAATTCCTTGTGACATTTCAGTTGCCCTTTTTACATATGAGTCCAGTCTAAAAAGGTTAATACAAAAATAGGGATAAATTTTAGGGGCTCAAATTGTTAATAAGCGTGCCTCGTAACTATCTGATTATCAATGCGATAAAATATTATTAACAGCATCTGTAAGTCATTGTTAATCAGGCACAAGCATGTTCCACGTGGAACGTATATATTTGAATATCAGAAAGATAATACTTATCTTTATCTCAGGAAAAAACAAGGAAAAAATGTTCAGACCAAATGACCAGCCGTCCTTAATTACTTTTGAAGCAGAGCTTAGTAAAAAACAGCGCAAATTGCTTGAGCGTTCAAAGGAAAAATGGTTTAACAACCTAATATTGAGAAATATAAATGAGGATGATTTTAAAATGCTTTATTCAGAGATAGCGTCCCGTCCCAATGTGGCGGTGAACATCCTGGTTTCAGCCTTGATATTAAAAGAACTTAGAGGGATAAGCTATGATGAATTGATGGAAAGCGTAATGTTTGATTTGCGTTTCAAAGTGGCATTTGGATTGGTAAACATAGATGATGCACCTTTTTCGAGAGGCACCCTTTTTAATTTTCAGAACAGAATATTAGAATATGAAATTCAAACAGGTATAAACCTGATAGAGCAGGTTTTTGATAGATTGACTGCACAACAATTAAAAAAACTATCACTAAAAGCCGACATTCAACGAACAGATTCCACACTAATCAGCAGTAACATCAGGAAATATTCCCGGGTGCAATTATTAATAGAAGTATTGATAAGACTGGAAAGGATACTGGATGAGTTGGATAAAAACATTCTTGGGAAAAGCTTACAGTCATACCTGGAGACCGGGTCGGAAAAATATGTTTACGGATTAAAATCAAAAGACCTCCCACGTGAGCTTAATGAATTGGGCAGGGTATATCACATGGTGTATAACGAAATTAGCAAAAGCTTTTAACGAGGATTAATACTGCTACCATATAAGGGTAAAAAACGCTACCACTTATTATTACTTTCCAGATAAAACGGTAATCTTTCTACTACTGAAAGTTTGCTATCATGATTTCAACCTTTATCTGCCAACATTGCGGGCTCATTTGCCAATGTAATCCCCGATTAAAGAAACCTCAAAAGTATTGTTCGGCTCCTTCGTGTCAGCAGGCTCGCAAGAATGCCTGGGGCAGAAAGGAGTATAAGACCAACAAATCACATCGACAGAAGCGATTACAGAGCCAAAAGCGATGTTATAAAAAACGTCCGGGCCATGCGTATCAGGATCAGTACCGGAAGAATCATCCCGAGTATGAATCCCGGAACCGGGAGACGCAAAAGGGGCGCAATCAAAGGCGTCATAGATGTGAGAGGCCAATGATTGTAAATACAGACGCGTTATCTCTGCAGGCCGGTATTGACG
>DRHS01000200.1 GCA_011053095.1 Bacteroides sp. | reverse complement strand
CGGACAAGATAAGGGAGAGTAAAACAACCTTGAAACAATGGTTTTTGATAATGCTGTTGAGTGATCAAGCATATCATTTTTATGAGATGTTTAAACAAAATGCTGTTATACTTAGAACTTAGCCAGACAAACTAACCGTCGGGCGGACGGAGTTGGCCTGCCTTGCGAACCGCATTAGTGGTCGGCAACAGGAACTTGCAGGAAACCGTGAGGGAGTACTGACCATGGCCTCATAGAAGCCATTGGAATCCCTTTCTCTTTAGAAGGGAGGACGTCAACAACCATGCATTGATCGTGGCCGGATCGTTTATTATGGCCGCCTGATTTGTATTTTTCATCACCCCCCATAAAATTGTACCGGGAGGGGTGTATGGTATTAGCATTGTGATTCATTACCGCTGGATTCATTGACCTTCAAACCCTGCTATGGGGAAACCGTACCCTGGTGTGAAGATGAGGTTTTGCTCTCCTGCATATTCGGGGCTGTGTTAATCGGGGTTGGACTGGGACTAATTTTCCGGTCAAATGCGACAAGCGGAGGCTCCGATATCGTAGCGATGATATTGTCAAGATACACAAAACTACCACTCGACCAGCTGCTTATCTATGTTGACTCGGTTATTGTTCTACTCGGACTGGTAGCCTTCGGAGACTTGAAAATCCCGCTTTATTCATGGCTTACCATCTTTATTACAGGCAAGCTGATCGACGCAACTCTCAACGGGGCGAACTATAATAAGTCTATATTCATCATCTCCGAGAAATATGAAGAGATCCTTGGTAACGGGTTTAAGTCTTTGAAGGATGTTTAGCGCCTTGTTCAATATGATTTTTTTATATATATTTGTTATATAATTTTATCATATGAAAACAGTATCATTAAATATCAATGAAGCAATTTTCAATGAAACCGAAAAAATACTTTCATTGATGAAAAAGCCCAGAAACAGATATATTAACGAAGCGATCGATTTCTATAACAAATACCAGAACAGATTGATCCTGGAAAGTGAACTTCGGAAAGAATCAGGTATGGTCGGCGAGGAATCTCTTAACATTCTCAAAGATTTTGAAGAGATCGATTATGGAGATTAAACAATTTGATATTTGGATAGCAGACCTGAATCCCCGGATCGGAACAGAAGCCGGAAAAACCAGACCGGTAATTGTGGTACAAACCAACCTGTTAAACTGCATTCCCCACCCCTCATCGATTGTCTGTCCGATAACTTCGAATATAGCTTTAAAATCAGATTTACTGCGTGTACATCTGAAAAAAGGAATGGCTAATCTACATCAGGACTGTGATATCCTGATCGATCAGCTGCGGGTAATTGACAACAGAAGGTTAGTGAAAAAGGTGGGAATGATGCCTGTCTCCCTGGTTGATAAAATCAAAGAGAACCTGAGAATTGTACTGGATATTGAATGAAAGGTCGAAGTCTGGTTTTTTCTGCCGAACCTGCCCCGGAAATATTTATATTTGTTGAGGCGTATCATATTCCATTACAATCACCCATGAGAAAATCGATCTTTTCAATTTCATTCCCACTGATAATAACTCTGTTGGCAGTTATTCTCAGTGCCTGCAACAATCCATCGCCCGTCAACGATACCTACGTTGTCATGTTATCCCTCGACGGTTTCCGATGGGATTATACTGACAAATTCGAGACGCCCAATTTTGACCGGCTTGCTGATGAGGGTGTTAAAGCTGATGCACTCATTCCCTGCTTCCCTTCCAAAACTTTTCCAAACCATTACAGCATGGTAACCGGTCTTTACCCCGACCACCACGGAATTGTCCAGAACAGCTTTTTTGATCCTGCAACAAACAGAATTTACAGCATTGGCAACCGGGAGACTGTTGAGGACGAAAGTTTTTATGAAGGCGAGCCCATCTGGGTAACAGCCGAAAAACAGGGTATAAGGTCAGCCAGCTATTTCTGGGTGGGCTCTGAAGCCCCTTCCGGGGGAATGTATCCTTCGATATGGAAAAAGTACGATCAGGGACTCCCTTTTGAATCACGAATTGACTCAGTTATTTCCTGGCTTGAGCTTCCCCTTGGAATACGCCCCCGCCTGGTCACATTTTATATGCATGAACCGGACAGCAAGGGACATTACCTCGGACCGGACAACCCGGAACTTGGCAAGACCATTGTATACCTCGACAGTCTCCTTGGTGACCTGATGGAAAAGCTTGCGACACTTGATATCTCTGATCAGGTAAACCTTATAGTAACCTCGGATCATGGGATGTGTCCGGTTAGCCCCGAACGTTATACAGACCTTGCAGATTATATTGATACTTCATGGGTCTCCATGATGATAGGATACAACCCAAATTTCCTTGCTAGTGCCAATGCGGGATATTACGATTCCATTATATCACAGTTGGATATGATTCCCCATGTTAGCGCCTGGCCTTCCGAAGGAGTGCCGGACCGGCTAAATTATGGCAGCAATATCCGCACACTTGATTTCGTATTTGTGGCCGACTCTTCATGGAGTGTCGGATGGAGGCAGGGTCCTTCTGAACATGCCTCCGGGGGACACGGATATGATATCGCCAATACAGATGTGCATGCTATATTCTATGCCAGAGGTCCCGCTTTCAAACCTGGCTACTCCCACCCACGATTCAGCAATACGGATATCTATTCACTTATTGCACACCTGCTCGATCTTACTCCCGAACCAACGGACGGAGACCTCGACAATGTAAGATCAATGCTCAGGAATTAATCAATAACAAGGTATTTGATCCCTCTTTCCGGCTTTTAATAAATGTATATACGTGCTTAGTACATGACAAAAATTTCCAACTAATTGAAAATCAATGATATAATGTTAATAACTTGGTAATAACTAATGCATAATAATATTGACTAAAGCCCTGATATTCAGTATCTTATGAGTATAATCCACAATTATGACTCAACGAT
>DRHS01000199.1 GCA_011053095.1 Bacteroides sp. | reverse complement strand
AATTTGTCTCGCAAACTTGAATAAAGCTTATATAATTCGAATATACAAAATCTAACGATATCTTCCAAATATCAAGTATAATAGGCCCTTTGAAGTAAAGTGGAGTAAAGTGAGGTAAATAGCGTTTGCGGTCTCGTCGTCACCGTGATTACAGCCCCGTCAGCTCCTCGCTCACCTCCCAGAGCCTGGTCCAAACCTGCTGATCGTATGATTCTGCGTTTGATTTTAATTGTTTGCGCCTTGCAAAATACTTTCCGGAAATTCCTTCAACTTCGGGAGAGGAAGCCAGGTATACAACGGTATCTGCACCCTGTCTGGGAGTCTTCAGAAATGGTTTACCCAACTTGATTAAGAATTTAATAGCCGGCCTGGCATCATAGCCGAAATTTGTGCCCACCGCCCCGGGATGAACAGCATTTGCAGTAATTCCGGTTTTGCCCCATCGACGATCAAGTTCATAGGAGAAAATAATATTGGCCAGCTTGGCCTGGGCATAGGCCCGGAAACCTGCAAATTTTTTCTCAAGCATCAGGTCATCAAAATTTATATGTCCGGGAGCCTGTGCAGCGGAGCTCACATTTACAATCCGGGATTTACCTTCAACAAGCAAATCCTTCAGGAGATTGGTCAGAAGAAAATGACTGAGATGGTTTACTCCAAAAGTATACTCGTAGCCTTCTGCTGTGGTTCTCCGGTAGCCAAAATACCCACCTGCATTATTAATAAGTACATCCAACTGCTTAAAATCCTTCCTGAATGCATCGGCCAACCGTCTGACAGAGGCGAGAGAGGCGAGATCTACTTCCAACATATAAACCTGATCGCTCCCCGTAGCCTGCCTTATTTCCTTCAGGGTTGCCTCACCCTTGGCCTTATCGCGGTATGTAATAACCACCCGGGCACCCAGCCTTGCAAGTTCATTTGCTGCTGCACGTCCGATTCCCGATGTGCCTCCTGTTACAAGTACTGTTTTATCTTTCACTTTTATTAATTATTTAACATTGGAAGCGCAAAAGTACTGGATATTTTTGAATCAATTTTTGTATAATTGAAACTTTTTAAATTAAGAATCTCAAAATACAATTACAATGGCAGTAAATGTTGCAATGTGGCGCAAAGCAATGCGTGTTATTCCCAGGCTTACCAAGGAGGAATGGGATGTTCTCGATGTGATTTCCAAATGGCTCATCTCCACCAGGGCCGCTGTATTTATTATGACAGAGATCGCTGCCGGAATTGGCGGGATCCTGGCCTACCGGAATGATAGTTTTTATTGGCCCTATTTTCTTGCCGCCCTTATCGGACTTGTATTCGCACATGCAAGCAATAATCTTCTGAATGATTATATCGATTATAAAAGGGGAATAGACAAGGATAATTATTATCGTGCCCAGTACGGTCCCCAGCCCCTCGAACACGGACTTATGTCGCATAAGCAATTTGCAGGCTATATCGCAGTTACCCTTTTTATTGCACTTGCTGCAGGAGCATACCTTGTCTGGGCTACCGGGTTTACAGCACTAATTCTGCTTGGAATGGGACTCTTCTTTCTTCTTTTCTATACCTGGCCCCTGAAGTATATCGGACTGGGAGAACTGACAGTGGTACTCGTATGGGGACCCTTGATGGTTGGAGGAACCTACTTTGTGACAACGGGGGGAGTCTGGTCCTGGGATGTTGCCATTATCAGCCTGGTATACTCACTGGGTCCAACCACAGTTCTTTTTGGTAAACATACCGATAAGCTTCTCCAGGACAAAGCCAAAAAGGTCTATACATTACCGGTTATTCTCAAGGAAAAAGTCGCCAGGTATACCACCATCGCGATCTGGATAGCTCAATATATCCTGGTCGGAATCATGATATGGTACCGTATGGCAGGTCCCGTTCTGGCCATAGTGCTGATCGCCCTACCAAAGCTATTATCAACAACAAAAGTTTTTGCAAAACCAAGGCCTACGGAGGCACCGGCAGATCTGCATCCCAATACATGGCCACTCTATCTGTCTGCATTTGCATTCGGATACAACAAGAGATTTGGAGCCCTTTTCCTCCTTGGACTCATAATTGATGTGGTCCTGGTAAAAACAGGGGTCTATTAAAGATCGTACGCCTGGTTCAGTACCATTATTGGTATGGCCAGGGTGCCACTGGTTTCCTGCCCTTATATGTGGCAGGAACATTATATATAGCAACCTGTTCCTTCAGGGTTTACTCTGGGGAACAGGTTTTTTTATGCCCGAGACTTAGATTTTCTTATCTTAGAAAATCAATTTTATAATCATGGGAATTCGTAAAATCAACATGGGAATGGTGGGTGGTGGCCCCGGTTCCTTTATCGGCAGGGTACATTATAGCTCAGCCTTGCTCGACGGACATATCAATTTTGTTTGCGGTGCATTTTCGTCAGACCCGGCAAAATCAAAGATCGCCGGTAAAGATTATTACCTGGATCCTTCCAGGGCATATGATTCTTATGCTGAAATGATCGAAAAAGAAACCAAACTTCCGGAAGGAGAGAGAATGGATTTTCTATGCATTGCGAGTCCGAATCATGTCCACTATGGACCTGCAAAGCTCGCTCTGGAAAATGGTTTTCATGTCGTCAGTGACAAACCTCTTACATTCACAACTGATGAGGCCAGAAGCCTTGTGAAGCTTGTCGAAGAAACCGGATTGATCTTCGCAGTTACCCATGCATATACCGGCTATCCCATGGTCAAGGAGGCCAGGGATATGATACGTACAGGAAAGCTTGGAAAGATCCGCAAAGTGATTTCTGAATATCCCCAGGGCTGGTTGTCAACCCTGCTTGAAGCTACCGGACAAACTCAGGCAGCCTGGAGAGGGGATCCTGAACGGTCAGGAAAGGTAAACAGCATGGGTGATATCGGCACACACGCACTGAACCTGGCTGAGTATGTAACGGGACTCAAAGTGACGGAAGTCTGTGCAGATATCAGCACAATGGTTGAGGAAAGAAAGCTCGATGATGATGGAAATTTACTGGTGCATTTTGACAATGGTGCCAGGGGAATTATCTACGCCAGCCAGATATCAGCAGGCGAGGAAAACGGACTGACAATCAGGGTGTATGGGGAGAAAGGTGGACTCGAATGGGTTCAGACCGAACCAAATACCCTGATCGCCAAATGGCTTGATAGACCAATCGAATACATACGTCCGGGCAATTCCTGGGTCTCAGACATTGCACAGTACAATACCCGGTTACCTGCCGGCCATCCTGAAGGACTGATAGAGGCATTCGCAAATATTTACCGCAACGTAGCTACATGCATACAGCACCGGCTTGAAGGCAAAGAACCACCAGCGGAAGCCCTGGATTTTCCAACCGTTTACGACGGACTCAGAGGTATGCAGTTTATTGATACTGTACTCGCTTCGGCTGCCTCTGATAATAAGTGGATAAGATTTCAGGAATAACATAAACAATCACAACTCAATCCAGATAATTTAACTGAAAACCTAAAAATTGAAATCATGGCAAGACCTGTTACACTGTTTACCGGACAATGGGCTGACCTTCCAATTGAAACCATGTGCAAAAAAGCTAAATCATTTGGTTACGACGGTATTGAGCTTGCATGCTGGGGTGATCATTTCGAGGTGGATAAAGCGGATGAGGCTTACTGCAAAGCCAGAATTGAACTGCTAAAAAAGCATGGACTGGAGCTGTATTCCATTTCAAATCACCTTGTAGGCCAGGCGGTATGCGACAAAATAGATGAGAGGCATAAATCAATCCTTCCCGCATATATCTGGGGAGATGGTGATCCCGAAGGGGTAAGACAAAGAGCTGCAAAGGAGATTATTGAAACAGCCAGAGCTGCTAAACGTCTTGGAATTAAAGTTGTGAATGGATTTACCGGCAGCTCCATCTGGCATTTACTTTATGCCTTTCCTCCCGTATCTGACGAGATGATCGACGCCGGGTTTGATGACTTGGCGAAAAGATGGACCCCAATCCTGGATGAATTTGAAAAGCTGGGGATTCGGTTTGCGCTAGAAGTGCACCCCTCAGAAATTGCCTTCGATATTGCTACTGCCGAAAGGGCTCTGGAAGCATTAAATCATCATCCGGCTTTCGGTTTTAATTACGATCCAAGTCACTTTGGATACCAGTGTGTGGATTATATTGAATTCCTGTACCGCTTCCATGACAGGATATTTCATGTACATATCAAGGATGCAACATGGTCCATTCAGCCTAAGGAGGCCGGTGTTTTCGGGGGACATTTAGCTTTCGGTGACAGACGACGCTACTGGGATTTTGCCAGTCCCGGCCGTGGTGATACAGACTTTGAAGAAATCATAAGGGCCCTGAACAGGATCAACTACCAGGGTCCGCTCTCGGTGGAATGGGAAGATCCGGGGATGGACCGTGAGCATGGAGCCAAAGAGGCCTGTGAATTTGTAAGGGGACTTGACTTCGCACCCCCGTCTGGTGCATTTGATGATGCATTTCAGAGTTAACTACGGCAGTACTAAAATTTATTTCTGAATTTTTTCCAGGATTTCCTTCCACAAACTTGTCTGTGCAGTGACCTGTGTTTGAATAATTATGTTTATTTTTAACCATTCTAAATAACGATCTAAGGAAGAACGATGATCAAGCTATCTTTCAGGAATCCTCTTCTCATTGTAGTATTCGCAATAATTGTGGCTGTAATAAGCTGGATGTCAGTAAAAAACCTGTCGATTGACATTCTGCCTGAATTCAAGAAAACTGCCATGCAGATCCTGGTTCTTTACCCGGGAATGCCCACAGAAGTTGTGGAAAAAGATATTACAAGCCGTCTGGAGAGGTGGACTGGTCAATCCGAGGGAATAGTCAGGCAGGAATCTAAAAGCATGATGGGTGTTGGAGTGGTCAAAAATCATTTCAGAGAGGATATTGATCCTGCAACTGCAATGGCCAATACCTCATCCTTTGCAATGTCTGATATGTATTACCTGCCTCCGGGAACACTTCCACCAATGGTGCAGCCTTATGATCCAACGGCATCCATTCCCCTTTGTTTGCTTACCGTAAGCTCGGAAGAAAAATCCGGGAAGGAACTGTACGATATTGCATACTTCCATCTCCGGAATATGCTTGGTGGCATACAGGGTATTATCGCACCTGCGGTATATGGAGGCAGGCTGCGTAGAATATACATCTATGTGGAACCAGATAAATTGGAATCAAGAGGACTTTCATCAACGGATATTATGGAGGCCGTTCAAAAGAATACAACAATGATCCCCTCAGGGGAAGCAAGGATCGGAAACCTGAACTACGGGATCAATGCCCGGGGAATGATAGAAAACATAGAAGATTTGTAACTACTCAGGTCTCAAATGCTGAGTTTTAGTTTATGAGAATCAAAAAAAGTAAATCCGTTTTTATTACAGGTGTCGAAGATGGATCGGATTACCGCATAGGAGTGTATCCCTTGTGGAGACTTAAACATAGTTGACACTTT
>DRHS01000198.1 GCA_011053095.1 Bacteroides sp. | reverse complement strand
CTGTATGGTATCTCAGGGTATCTGCATATATGTTGTAGTCCGGATTAACAATTACAACACTGTCCATGAAATAAACCGTATTAATGTTGCTGTAGTAATACCCTCTTTCACTGTCAAGAATGTTATCACCATTGATCAATTGACCGTGGTGCTCGTAGTATCCCACATTGCTTACCAGGTCAAAGTCAAGGTGATCAGTTGTTAAGACAGTCTCCTTATCAACCAGGGTAACATTTTTTCGAACCTCGGCTATTTTCTCATTGCCCAGGTATTTAAGAATGTCACCATAAAGATGCAGAGTATCAGCCTGGATTATATGGATTGAATTAAATGCTTCTACGATATTTTCTTCCGAGAAGAACCATGCACTGTCGCAGTACAAGAGCATATCATCATGTTTGAATGCCACATCACCCACATATTTTATTACGCCACTGCCTATATTCCGGTCAAATTCCATGTACTCCGAGTTGAGGATCTCAATCTTTCTTTCATTCTGGGCATAGGCGGATGTCAGGAACAGGCATAGAACCAGCAGGAGCAGGTTTGTTCGCAATAGATATCTCCGGCGAAAGGTGGATATCATGCCAGGTGGATTAGTTCTTTAACCATCCCTCGTTATTAAACTGACATCCGGTAAAAGAGTTATCTATCTGTACATAAGTTTCTTGAATCTTCTCATTCAGCCAGATCTGGTAGGCCTCTTCTCTTTTTTTCTCCAGGGCGAGGTCCATGAGGATCATATAATCATCCTTCAGGTTCGCCCGGTGTGGTGCTGTACGGTTTTCCAGAAGGATAATCTTGTAAACTTCTTTCACATTTTCATCTTCTGACTTGAACGGATCAGTTATTTCACCCACATTTAAATCCCTCAGGGCAACAAATTCAGCAGGCTGCAGGTCATTCAATTCAAATTCGGTTGTATTGTCCATCGGGTTGACCATAATTCCACCATTTACGGCAGTGTTTTTATCCTGGGAATAGATCCTTGCCGCGAGTTTGAATTTTACAGTATCGACCCTGATTAGTCTGGCGATACTGTCAAGTTTTCTCCTGGTTGCAATAGTGCTTTGAGGATTGATTTTCGGTTTCATCAGGATATGTCTTGTATTCACCCTGTCATCACGTCTCTCAATTAGCTGGATAATGTGAAAGCCGAAGGATGATTCCACTATGGTGGATATTCCGTCCTGTTTCAAGCTGAATGCAGCCTTGGCATAGGCAGGGTCAAGTTCTCCCTTACCCAGAAATCCAATTTCTCCTCCCTTTGAGGCTGAAGGTCCCTCCGAATACAGTACTGCCAGAGTGGTAAATTTTTCTCCATCTATGATTCGTCTGCGGAGATCAAGCAGTCTTTGTTTGGTTTCAAATACGGCTTCCTCATCAATCTTTGGGTACATTGTGAGCTGGCTGATCTCAATTTTTGAGTCGATAAAAGGAATGCTGTCTCTGGGCAAACTGTTGTAGTAAGATTTGACCTCGGAAGGTGTTACCTGCACATCGGCAGTAATGGTCGATTGCATCTGCCTTTGTAAGATACTTTCACGTACAGATTCACGCATATCTGCCTTAATTTGAAGAATGCTTTTACCGAAATATTCTTCAAGTGCCTCCTGTGAACCGATCATACCGATAAAGTACTGCAGCCTTCCGTCCAGTTCCATCTCAACTGTTCCCTCAGATATTTCAATACTGTCAATCCTTGCCTGGTTAACAAGCAATTTTTGTCCAAGGTTCTCTTCTAACAACCAGCACTTCGGTTCATCCGGCATAGATATTCCCTGGGCTTTGTTCTGGAGGTATTGTGTTTCAATATCTGATTGAAGGATTCTATGTTCTCCTACCACTGCTACGATCCTGTCCAGTATCATCTGTCCCTTCACCATTCCCACGCTTAATACTATCATTGCTGCAAGAATCGCCATTCGTTTCATTTCATTCATCATTTGCATTCGCGTACTCCTTTTTTCGAACCTTTTAATGGATGGTAAATTCTCCCTTGTTTAACGCATCCATATAAATATTATTTTCCAGGTCATTGACAAACTGCACCTTACGTTTATTCAGGATTATTGTTCTGATTCTTGTTTCCATATAGGGCAGGGGCGCAGGTGTGCCGGCAAGCTGAAATTCCCTTAAATTCACAAGGTAACGGTGAGTAGAATCCTGTTGTTCGATGTATCTGTTGTACCGGAGGTAGCGCTCAGGACTACGGACCTCGCTGGGCAGTTCGCGGGTTATGCTTTCAAAGGTTATCCAGTCCTCGTTGAAATAATCGTATTTTACCGCATACTGGTAGCAGTAACTTTCAAGTTCCTGAAAATCCTCTTCCCGCTCTGATCTGTACAACTGTCTTATCCTGTATAGATCAGGGGCGTCAATCGGAAGTTTGATAAAGAGGCATTTTACTATATGATTGTCGAGACTGAAGTTTGATGGATTCTCATCGTAATAGGACCGGACCTCCTCGGGGGTTATAATAGTATCAAGCTTCTGTTCAAGAAGCTTCTGCTCATATTTATAGATCAGCAGTGAAGAACGGTATTCATCCAGTTGCAGGGTGACATCTTTCTGGACTTCCGTCAGGTTCAGTTCTGCTTTCTGGAGGATGAGCTGCTTTTTAACCCACTTGTCAACGAAATTCTGCAGGATAATGATGCTGTCGGAACGGGAAATGTTTTCCGGAAATATATCATGGATATCAGAAAGGTACAGGTTCTTATCATATACCCGGGCCAGGGTTTGCTCCTTGCTCCGGTTTTCTAGAGTAGTACAGGATGCAAGTACCACAACAATTATTAATAAGACCTTTATTTTATCCATAGAAAGATCAGTTTATTTTCGATAGAAGATCTTTGTTTACTGTAACCGGGTATTTTAATTTAAGTTCTTCTATCCAGGCCTTTTCCAGGTGATTCTGATAATCGGCTGTTACAAGTCCCCTGCACTCCTCAAGCTTTTTGGTTCCGGGTTTAAGTATTTTATTATTAACAAGGAAAACCGGACTGTTGTTAAGAGTCTCAATCTCGGAAACTTTATCCGTATCCCAGTTCATTTTATCAGCCTGGGCATTATCTCCTGCTTCGAGTTTTCTCTGTTCAACTCTGAGGCATGTACTGTCGCTGAATTCTGCAATAGCCTTTGAATGCATGTTTGCCGATGAAAGTCTCTTGTTTTTAGAATCATTCAGGAGGTTAACACAAAATGTGGCAATATCCATATTCTTCGCAGTAAATAAGCTGGCATCCATCCTCTTTTCCCACCTGTAATTATCCTTCCGATCAGAGTAGAAGGCTTCTAGTCCAAGGGTATCTTCAACCGCTTTTGACCAAACCATCTGGTCGGTAAGGTCGAAAAGGAGTATCCCGTCGTGGTATTCCTGGACCAGGTGCCTGAAATCGGGATATTTTTCCGGTAGCTGGTCTTCTTCATACAGGAGCACCTGCTCTTCGACAAATTTTGTGTAAGAGTTAAAAACAAACACATGGAGGTTCATTTTTGTTCCACCCTGATTTGCGTCAATATATTCCGTGAATGCTGCCTGAGAAATATTCCGGTCACCTATAGTGAATAATATTCCGTCAAGATTTGCTGCCTTTGCTGCATCCCATTGTCTGACAAAAACCGATGTATCAACAAGATCATAGTAGACCTCCAGATTTGCCGGATTCTCTTTGAAACTGTTTTTCTGTTTAATACGCTCTATCATGGCTATCCGGCTGAAGCTATTCCTGTCAGATTTTGTCACGGAGGCTTGCAGATCAGCCTTTACAGCATCAAAATCATCGTAAGTCTTTTTAGAAAGCAGTTTTATGATATGCCATCCGAAAGAAGTTTGAACGGGTTCAGAGTAATCACCCACATTCTGGAGGCCAAAACTGGTATTTTCAAATTCGGCTACCATGCGACCGGTACCAAACCATGGAAGCTCACCGCCTCGTCCTGCAGAGCCCCTGTCTTCCGAGTACTCCGTAGCTATTCTTTCAAAGTCCTCGCCTGACTGCAGGCTGTCGTAATACTGATATATTTTCTCTTTTGCTTCTGTTTTTTGTTCATCCGTCATAGATTCGGGTACCATGACCATGATATGGGCAACCTGTACTTCTCCGCGGGCTGGCCGGGATTCCATTCTGTAGATCAGATGATATCCGAACCTGGACCGGACCGGGAAGGATACCTGTCCTTCGGGAGTGGTATAGACTCCTGTTTCAAAAGGGTATACCATGCGAAATGGTGTGAACCAGCCCAGGTCTCCTCCATTATCTTTAGCTGATGGGTCATCAGAATAAGTTTTTGCAAGTTTGCTGAAATCTTCCCCGGCAATCCACCTGTTGCGGATATCAATGGCTTTGTTATATGCTGTGGCGGTGTCTTCCGGTCCTGCAAACTCATTCAGGCGTATCATGATATGACTGGCATGGATTTCAGTCTGAGATCTTTCAAAAGCCTCTTTAACCAGTATATCCACCTCTTCCTGGTCTGAAAGGTAAGGTTTGGCAAGTTGTTTTTTGTATCCGTTGAATTCTCTTAGAAAAGCCTGGGTGGTATCCATTCCTCTTTCCTCGGCTTCAATCACCTTCAGCTTAAAATTTACAAACAACTCCAGGTATTCTTCCACAGTCTGCTGCTCAAGTGCAGTATTGCTGTTGTTCTTTTTGTAGATCCGTTCAAATTCGCCCACTGTCACTTCACGGTCGTGAATGGTCATCAGAATTTCATCATCGATATTCTGGGCTCCTGCTTGGGGAGAGATAAGTAAAATTACCAGAATGAAATAGTGTAAGGTCTTCATTGATATACTTTTTTGGTTACTGGTTAAACAAACGTTTTTTACGAGCAAATATTACCGGCTGTAGTTAGGAGCTTCCCTTGTGATTGTTACATCATGCGGGTGGCTCTCAACTATACCGGAATGGGTAATCTTAACGAACTCTGCTGTCTGGAGATCCTGAATCGTCGGTGAACCGCAATATCCCATACCGGCTCTCAGTCCCCCGATCATCTGGTAAACCACCTCTGAAAGAGTACCCTTATATGGCACCCTGGCAGCTATACCTTCGGGGACAAGTTTATTGATATCGTCCTCTACATCCTGGAAGTATCTGTCTTTGGATCCTTTCTGCATAGCCTCAATTGATCCCATTCCCCGGTAGGATTTATATTTTCGGCCGTTGTAAATGATGGTTTCTCCCGGGGACTCTTCAACACCAGCAAAAAGTGAGCCAGTCATAATTGAAAGTGCTCCTGCTGCAAGGGCTTTGACGATGTCTCCTGAATACCGGATTCCTCCATCGGCAATAACCGGGATGCCAGATCCTTCAAGAGCTTTGGAAACATCATATATAGCAGTAAGCTGCGGGATACCTACACCGGCAATGACACGGGTAGTGCAAATGGAACCTGGACCGATCCCCACCTTGACGGCATCGGCTCCTGCTTTCGCAAGGTCTTTTGCAGCTTCAGTAGTACCAATGTTTCCTAATATCATATCAATATCGGCAAGTTTCCGGACACGCTTAAAGGTCTCTATTACAGGACCGGAGTGCCCATGAGCCGTATCAATAATTATGGCATCCACCCCTGCTTCTACAAGGGCAAGGACACGCTCCTCGGTGTCGGCTGATACGCCCACTGCTGCTGCAACACGGAGGCGGCCTTTGGCATCTTTACAGGAGTTCGGCCTATCCTTTGATTTTGTGATATCCTTATAGGTAATGAGTCCCATCAGGGTATTGTGTTTATCAATTACCGGAAGCTTTTCGATTTTATGCTTCTTCAGGATCCCAGCTGCCTGTACCAGGTCGGTTTTCTCATTTGTAGTGATGATTCCGCTGCTGGTCATGACATCTTTGATAGGTCTCGACATGCTGGTTTCGAATCTCAGGTCCCTGTTGGTCACAATCCCGATAAGTTTTTTATTATCGTCTACTACCGGTATGCCCCCGATCTTATATTCTGACATCAGGTTCAGTGCATCTGCAATAGTCCCGTCTTTTAAAATGGTTACGGGATCAGTAATCATAACATTCTCGGCCCTTTTTACTCTCCGGACATGGCGAGCCTGGTTTTCAACGGACATATTCTTATGAATAACCCCGATTCCTCCCTCACGGGCAATGGCAATGGCAAGTTTTTCCTCCGTCACGGTATCCATTGCAGCCGAGACTATTGGAATTTTCATTTGGATGTTACGGGAGAATTCAGTTTGCAGACTTACTTCCCTTGGCATGACTTTGGAAAATGCCGGAACAAGTAACACATCATCAAAGGTCAGGCCTTCGGATCGGATCTTATCTTCCTGGAAAGACATACACAGTGTTTTTGAGGATTATAAAATTGTGCGAAAATACAAAAAAAATAGCGATATTGGACATAGTTGCAAACAGTTATCCGGCAAGTTTTATCATTAAGACAAGAGGGACTACTGACCCCGGCTTTCCAGCCTAAAATGAATATTTACCAGCAAATACTGACCCGCTACTGGGGATACTCGGATTTTCGGCCCGTGCAGGAGGATATTATTAAGTCTGTGGCGGCAGGACATGATACCCTGGGACTCCTGCCTACCGGAGGAGGTAAGTCTGTGACATTCCAGGTCCCAACCCTGGCAGGCGATGGTATGTGCCTGGTTATCACACCTCTTATTGCCCTAATGAAGGACCAGGTTGAAAAACTTAACCAGATGGGAATAAGGGCAATCGCCCTGCATTCAGGATTGTCGAGGGAGGAAATTGATATCGGACTGAATAATGCAATATATGGAGATTTTAAGTTCCTCTATGTTTCACCTGAGCGGCTTGGTACTGAGATCTTCCGTGTTCGGTTGCCACAAATGTCTGTTACCCTCGTTGCCATTGATGAGGCGCATTGCATTTCACAATGGGGATATGACTTCAGACCCTCCTACCTTAAAATTGCCCTCCTGAGGGATGAGTTGCCCGGGGTACCTTTCCTAGCTCTGACAGCAACAGCCACAAAAGATGTGGTTGATGATATTCAGGAAAAATTAAAATTCCGCAAAAAAAATGTTTTGAGGGCGGGTTTTGAGCGAAAGAACCTGGTATATACGGTAAAGCAGGTTGAAGACAAGGACAGGTACCTGCAGGAATTGCTCATGCGTCTGCCGGGATCAGGGATTATTTATGCGAGAAGCCGGAAAAAAACCCGGGAACAGTCTGAATTACTGAGAAAGGTAAAGATCTCGGCAGATTATTACCATGCAGGATTGAGTCCGGAATCCCGCAGCAGGAAGCAAACAGAATGGATGAGCGGGAGGACCAGGGTGATCATTGCTACGAATGCATTTGGGATGGGGATTGATAAGGCGGATGTCCGATTTGTGATACATGCTGATATGCCGGATTCCGTTGAGGCATATTTCCAGGAAGCCGGAAGGGCCGGAAGGGATAATAAAACTGCCCATGCGATATTATTGTACAGTCCCCAGGACCGCAGCACCGCCTCAAGAAGGGTAGAGATGAATTACCCCGAAATAGACCAGATCAAGCAGATTTACCGATCACTTGGAAATTTCTACCAGTTGCCTGTGGGTTCGGGAAAAAACCAGGTCTTTGATTTCAATGTTGCAGAATTTGCCAGCCGCTATAAGCTATCCATCCTGACCATTTACAGCAGCCTGAAATTCCTTCAGATGGAAGGCTACCTTGAGCTGACCGATGAAATTTTCAATCCAGCCAAGATAAAATTCCTAGTCAGCCGGGATGAGCTATACCAATTTCAGATTGCAAACGAGGACTTCGATGCATTTATAAAGCTTGTGCTTCGTACTTATACCGGAGTATTCACTGATTTTGTGACTATTTATGAAGAATCGCTGGCCCGCGGAGCCGGGGTAAAGGTCGATCTGATTACCCGCTACCTTAAGCGACTTAACAGTATGGGGGTGATACGATATCTGCCCCAGAAGAAAACCCCGGTGATTATTTATACCGAAGAACGACTTGATGTAAAGTCCCTTCATATCAGTAAGGAGCATTACCGGGACCGCAAAAAACAATATTCGGCAAGGCTGGATGCCATGCTGGATTATGCATCCGGGATTCATCGCTGCCGCAGTCTTTTCCTTCTGGCATATTTTGGGGAAAGAGGGAAGAAACGCTGCGGGAATTGTGATGTCTGTATGCAGGAGAAAGAATTAAACCTACCCAAATTTGAATTCGAATATATAGAAGAAAAAATTCACAAGGCACTGGAAAAGCATCCGCTTTTATTGGATGACCTGGTAAAGAAACTGGGAGGATCGGAGGACAAAAACATCAGGGTCATCCGCTATTTGCTTGACCATAACATGGTGCAGCGGCTTCTCGACGAGAGACTCTCATGGGAGGGATAGGGACCACCGCTACGTCACCGCTAGCGCGGCAACAGTTAGCTTGTCCCCATCCCTCCCATTCGTATTTTATTTTTATCTGAGGAAAATTCCTTTTCTTTGCGGGTGCAATTTACAACTATGTTTAAGGCCACCATTGAGAAAGAAGATTTAAGAAGTCTACCCCTGGAAGCTTTCCAGGGTGAGATCCATGTTATTGATACATCAGCGGGAGTCAAAAAATATCTTCCCATCCTTTTGAAGGAAAATCTACTCGGATTTGATACAGAAACCCGGCCGGCATTTAAGAAAGGACAGAAAAATACAGTTGCCCTGCTGCAGTTTTCCACCGAATTTCATGCTTTCCTTTTCCGGATATCTTCTGTTGGTTTGCCGGATCAGTTAATACATCTTCTTGAAAATGAAGATATTAAGAAGATCGGAGCTGCCGTGCATGATGATCTTATTGAACTTAAGGCAGTTAGGGAATTCCAGCAGGCGGGTTTTTTTGACCTGCAAAAATATGTAGAGGCATTCGGCATTGAGAACAAGGCAGTAGCCAAAATGGCTGGTATTGTACTTGGCTTCCGGATTTCTAAGTCCCAGCAGTTATCCAATTGGGATGCCGAGGCATTGTCAGAACCCCAGAAGTTATATGCGGCTACCGATGCCTGGGCTTGTTATAAGATCTATAGTGAACTTCAAAACTACAGGCTCAAATGAGTGAAATCGTTAAAATAGTCCTTAAATCCGGTAAGGACCAGAGTATGAAACGCTATCATCCCTGGATATTCTCAGGTGCTATCAAGAAGAAGTACGGTGAACCTGCAGACGGGGATATCGTACATGTATATTCGAACCAGGATGAATTCCTGGGTGCGGGTCATTTTCAGGATGCCTCAATTGCGGTAAGAATCCTTTCCTTCACAGATAAGGAAATTGGAGAGAGCTTCTATTACGAGCGCCTGAAAGATGCGGCTTCAGCCCGTGCAGAACTGGGATTGCTCAACAGTTCGGATACTAATGTTTTCAGACTGGTCAATGCAGAAGGGGATGGATTGCCCGGCATGATCATTGATTATTATAACGGTGCCGCAATTATGCAGTTCCATTCCATTGGGATGCACAGGAACCGTGAGTTACTGGTTAAGGGTTTAAAGAAGGTGTTAGGGGATAAGCTCACTACTATTTACGACAAAAGTGGCTCGACCCTGCCTGCTCGTTACGGTTCAGAGCACAGTAATAGTTATCTGATGGGTCAGGCTGGTCTGATGGAAGTCCTTGAACACGGGAACAAGTTCTCCATAGATTGGGAGAGGGGTCAAAAAACAGGCTTTTTTATTGATCAGCGTGAGAGCCGGAAGCTTCTTGCTGAATACTCTGACGGGAAAAAGGTACTGAACATGTTCGGATACACCGGAGGATTTTCAGTGTATGCCAGAAGGGGAGGGGCAGAACTGGTTCATACAGTTGACAGCTCTTTTAATGCAGTTGAACTGGCCGATCAGAATATGAAATTAAATTTTGCTGATGATGGCAGACATAAGGGAATTTCTGCGGATGCTTTTAAATATCTGGATTCCCCGGAAGAGGAATACGATGTTGTAATTCTTGATCCACCTGCTTTTGCCAAACATCACAACAAACTTCACAATGCCCTCCAGGGGTATAAAAAACTAAACATGAAGGCCCTGGAGAAAATCCGTCCAGAGGGAATACTATTCACTTTCTCCTGTTCTCAGGCAGTAAGCAGGGAGAACTTTCGCAAATCTGTATTCGCTGCCTCTGCCAATACAGGCAGGCGTGTTCGTATTCTCCACCAGTTGTCCCAGCCAGCTGACCACCCGGTAAGTATTTATCATCCTGAGGGGGAGTATCTTAAGGGACTGGTATTGCTGGTTGATTAGAACTGGCTTCGACAGATAGACGATCACAGGAATCATACCTCCTTCATGGAAAGCTGGATACGTTTTCGGTCTATATCCACGCTGACAACTTTTACTTTTACATGCTCATGAATTTTCACCACCTCGTTCGGATCGGAGATAAACCTATCTGCAAGCTGGGATATATGCACCAGTCCATCCTGCTTAACCCCTACATCCACGAAGGCACCAAAGTTGGTGATATTGGTTACTATGCCAGGAATCACCATTCCTTCTTTCAGGTCGGAGATGCTCTGCACATCCTGGGCAAATTCAAAGACCTTGATTTTAGACCTTGGATCCCTGCCGGGCTTTGCAAGTTCCTCTAAAATATCTTTCAGGGTAGGCATCCCGGTCTTGTCACTTATATATTTATCCAGGCTGATCCTGCTTCTAAGGGATGCATCACTGACCAGGTCCTGCATTGAGCAACCAAGATCGGAAGCCATCCTTTCAACTACTTTATAACTCTCCGGATGAACTGCACTGTCATCAAGCGGTTGGTCAGCCCCGGGGATTCTGAGGAATCCTGCTGATTGCTCGAAGGCTTTTTCTCCCATACGTGCCACCTTTAATACTTCTTTTCTCGAACTGAAAGGACCATTCTCCCTGCGGTGGTCAACAATGTTCTGGGCCAGAGTGGGACCGAGTCCCGAGATATAGGTCAGCAGATGCTTGCTTGCAGTATTCAGGTTTACACCTACTTTGTTAACGGAGCTCTCAACAACCTGGTCAAGGCTTTCCTTCAGACTTCCCTGGTCTACATCATGCTGGTATTGTCCCACACCAATAGATTTGGGATCGAGCTTTACCAGTTCAGCCAGTGGGTCCATCAGCCGGCGTCCGATGGAAACGGCCCCCCGTACTGTAACATCGAATTCCGGAAATTCCTCTCTTGCTATTTTAGATGCGGAATAGATTGATGCTCCGCTTTCATTGACCACAAATACCTGTAGTTCACGGTCGAAACGAATCTTGCGGATGAATTGTTCGGTTTCCCGGCTGGCCGTACCATTCCCGATTGCTACAGCCTCAATTTTGTACTGGCTGACGAGAGAACTGACTTTTTTCATCGCCGGACCGGTTTCCTTCTGAGGAGGATGAGGATAGATGGTAGCGTTGTGCAGAAGGTTACCCTGGGCATCCAGGCAGACAAGCTTACAACCCGTGCGAAAACCGGGGTCCAGTGCAAGTACGGCTTTTTCCCCAAGGGGTGCAGCCATAAGCAGTTGCCGAAGATTTTCTGCAAAAACTTTAATGGCCTCCTCATCAGCCTTTACTTTCGATAATTTCCTGAATTCGGTCTCAATGGAAGGCTGTAAAAGCCTCTTGTATGAATCCTGAACAGCCACTCTGACCTGCTCGGATACATCAAGATATCCTTTTACAAAGACATCCTCAATCAAACCCATGGCAGCTTCACGGTCCGGTTCTACACGGATCTTGAGAAATCCTTCATCTTCTCCTCTGAACATGGCAAGCAGGCGGTGAGAGGGGCACCTGCCAAGAGGTTCTGAGTATTCAAAATAGTCCTTGTATTTAATGCCCTCTTCTTCCTTCCCCTTGGCTACCTTAGATTCTACGATGGCAGTCTTGCTGAACAATCTCCGGATTGATTCCCGGGAGCGTTTGTTCTCGCTGACCCACTCGGCAATTATATCACGCGCACCCTGCAGGGCATCTTCTATTGACGCAACCTCCTCCGTGAGGAATTCCCCTGCTCTTTTTTCAACCAAAGTCTCCTGCTGCTTCATAAGAATTTGCGCAAGAG
This sequence comes from Bacteroides sp., assembly GCA_011053095.1. Taxonomy (GTDB): domain Bacteria; phylum Bacteroidota; class Bacteroidia; order Bacteroidales; family SM23-62; genus SM23-62. The sequence goes on along the minus strand of DRHS01000198.1, from coordinate 14,176 downwards.
GTTCGAGTCCCTTTTCACGGGCCACCGAAGCCCGGGTTTTCTTTTTCTGCTTATAAGGCAGGTAAATATCCTCCAGCTCATTCATGGTGGAAGCATTTTCAATCTGTTTCCTCAACTCATCTGTAAGTTTGCCCTGTTCTTCTATACTTTTATGGATTGCTTCACGGCGTTTGTCAAGTTCAATAATCTGTGTATGAAGCTTTTGTATATCAAAAAGCTGAATTTCGTCAAGACTACCCGTTGCTTCTTTTCTGTATCTGCTGACAAATGGAACAGTTGCTCCCTCTGCAAAAAGTTTAAGGGTGTTCTCTACCTGCCAACCGGCAAGGCTAAGTTTTTTCGATATGATATCTGTGTAGTCTTTACTCATTTGAAATATGGAATATGAGCACAAAATTAGCAATTCTCTTTAACTGATATTTACTATCTTTCCGTTTAACAAAATCAAATCTTATGGTTCCGGAAGACAATAGTCCACAGAACGGCAAAAACAATATTTTAAACACAGCAGTCGATCTGACCGTCAAATTAGGAACCCTGCTACTTATTATTTTCTTAACTTTTAAGATCCTGATGCCCTTCGTAAGTGTTCTGCTATGGGCAATGATAATAGCCATTATCCTGGCTCCTGTGTATGACTGGATTGGCAAGCCATTAGGCAAACGGAAAAAACTTGCAGCGATTGTGATTGGATTATTTGGACTTGCCTTTCTGCTGGTTCCAAGCTACTGGCTTGTTGATTCGATTGTAGTGGGACTCCGGGAACTTGGGGAGAGTATGAATGACGGTAATATTGACCTTCCCGCTCCTTCAGAATCGATAGCAGATTTGCCTTTGATAGGTGACTGGTTGTACACCAAATGGATGGAGATTCATAATGACCTCAACGAATCTCTCAGGAAGTACCTTCCCCAGCTGAAAGGTTTCGGGGAAAAGGTTTTGAACTCGTTGGCAGGTACCGGACTTGGTATACTGCAGTTCTCCCTCTCTATTATCATTGCCTCTGTCCTGCTTACCTATTCCGATGAAGTCATCAAAAGTAGTGACAGACTCTTTATCAAACTGGCAGGGAATAAGGGACTTGAATATGCTGAAATTGCCGAAAAGACCGTTAAGAATGTTGCAACCGGAATCCTCGGAGTTGCGGTTATCCAAACGGTCCTTTTCGGGGCAGGAATGATATTCTCCAACCTGCCACTGGCGGGTTTCTGGATTCTCATCACATTGATTATTGCGATAATCCAAATCCCTATGATGGTCGTAACTATTCCACTGATAATCTGGGCTATAGCAACCAAGGAACCTCTTCCGGCCATACTTTGGTCCGTTTACTACCTGGTTGTCGGAGCAGTGGATAACATTCTTAAACCCCTGCTTATGGGAGCAGGAGCCAGTGTCCCCATGCTTGTTATTTTTCTCGGTGCCCTGGGTGGATTTATAACCTATGGATTTCTAGGGTTGTTCTTTGGCGCTATAGTAGTATCGCTGGGATATAAACTCTATCTAGCCTGGCTGGAGACTGATTAAAAAATATATATTATTGAAACAACGTTTAAAAATGAAAACATGAGAAAAATTCTGATTATCGCAGTCCTGGCTTTTACCGGACTGCAACTTAGTAACGCTCAGGAAATCGGGGTACGTTTTGGGAATATTGTCGGAAATGATGTGGCAATTGATTTTGCCTGGGCACTTAACGCAGGCAGAATCCATGCGGATGTCTCATTCGGTAATGGTGTGGGAGTTGAGGCCTTGTATGATTTTCTTTATGGCTCCCTGGGGGATGAAGATCTTTACTACTATGTTGGTCTGGGTGGCTATGCATGGCTGGGGGATCCACTGGGACTGGGTATATCCGGGGAAGCAGGTATCGAATACCGCTTTCAAAGCTTACCTCTTGCCCTGGGAATAGACTGGCGTCCCACATTTGCCATCCTTCAAAATACTAACTTCCATGCCGACCGGTTTGGACTGAACCTGCGATTTGTGTTCTAGGTCTGAGTGCATGGGATTGCTGATATAGCACAAGATTTGAGAAATGAAGAAGTTGAATATGATAATCCAATGAACAAGAGCCGCTTAACAAGATCAAATAACCGGGTAATTGCTGGAGTTTGCGGGGGACTTGCCGATTGGCTTGGCTGGGATATTGCGCTGGTTCGTCTACTCTATCTTATTGTCTCTATTTTCAGTGCCGGTTTCCCCGGGACAATCGCATACATTATCCTGTGGATAGTAATGCCCGAAGAAAACAAGTATTAATTATCTAACCCAAATACAAATGAAACGAGTTATCTTTGCCGGCTGCTGTGCACTGGTTCCTGCCCTTCTTATAATGCTTGGATCAGGTTGTCAGCAATCTCCAAAAACACCCTATATGGAAGCACCGATTGCAGAAAAGATTGAGAAAGAACTGAGCATACACGGACATACGCGTATTGACCCTTATTACTGGCTGAACGAACGCGAGAATCCGAAAGTAATAGATTACCTGAACGCTGAAAATGACTATAAGGATGTCATGCTGAAGGATACCGAGGAGCTTCAGGAAAAACTTTTTGACGAGATTGTCGGAAGGATCAAGAAAGATGATTCAAGCGTTCCCTATTTTGACAATGGATATTACTATTATTCCCGTTATGAGGAGGGAATGGAATATCCCTTCTATTGCAGGAAAAAGGAAAGCCTTGATGCTGAAGAGGAGATACTGATGAATGTTAATGAAATGGCTGAAGGTTATGATTATTATGCTGTTGGGGGAAGATCAATCAGTCCCGATAACAAGCTTATGGTTTATGGTGTGGATACGGTCAGCCGAAGGAAATACACATTATATATTAAAAATCTCGAAACGGGGGAATTGTTCGCCGAAACCATTCCAAGAACCGTGGGATATGCTGCCTGGGCCAATGATAATAAAACACTTTTCTATACCCACAAAGATGATGAGACCCTGCGCAGTGACAAGATTTTCAAACATGTCCTCGGGACCTCCGCTGAAAAGGATGAACTTGTCTATTTCGAGGAGGATGAGACTTATAACACCTTTGTGTATAAGTCCAAGTCAGATAAGTTCCTGATCATCGGTTCCTCCAGTACAATGTCCGATGAATACAGGTTGCTGGATGCAGGAAATCCGAATGGGAAATTTAAGATTTTTCAGAAACGTGAAAGGGGACTCGAATATTCCATCGGGCATTTCAAGGATCATTTCTATATCGTTACAAACCTTGATGCACAAAACTTTCGCCTGGTCAAAACACCGGTGACCGCTACCTCAAAGGAGAACTGGGAAGAAGTTATTGCGCACCGGGAAGATGTCCTCCTGAGTGATGTTGAACTTTTCAATGACTACCTGGTTGTGGAAGAGCGTATTGAGGGACTGATGAACCTGAGGGTTATTCCATGGGAAAACGGCGAGGAGCATTATCTTGACTTCGGGGAAGAAGTCTACGTTTCCAGGATATCAACCAACCCGGAATATGACACGATAGTCCTCAGGTATTCGTACTCTTCACCTACCACTCCCAATTCTACCTTCGATTACAATATGGAAACGCGGGAAAAGAAACTGATGAAACGAGAGGAGGTACTGGGTGGATTTGAATCTTCCAATTACGAAGCAAAACGCCTTTATGCGAAAGCCAATGACGGAATCATGATCCCCATGTCAATAGTATACCGCAAAGGTTTGCAGCTGGATGGAGAAAATTCATGCCTGCTTTATGGATACGGTTCATATGGAGCTACCATGGATCCCTATTTCAGGTCATCCTATCTTAGCTTGCTTGACCGTGGATTTATTTTTGCGATTGCTCATGTTCGCGGTTCTCAGATTAATGGCCGGAAATGGTATGAGGATGGAAAACTGTTCAACAAAATAAACACGTTCACCGATTTCAACAACTGTGCAGAATTTCTCATCGCAGAAAACTATACATCTTCAGATCACCTTTATGCACTGGGTGGAAGTGCCGGAGGCTTGCTGATGGGTGCCATCATCAACCTTCAGCCTGAGCTGTATAAAGGTGTAGTTGCAGCGGTACCATTTGTGGATGTTGTTACAACCATGCTGGATGAGGATATTCCTCTTACCACAAGTGAATTTGATGAATGGGGTAATCCAAAGGAGAAGGATGCCTATGAATACATGCTGAGCTACTCCCCGTATGACAACGTGGAGGCTAAGGACTATCCCAATATGCTGGTTACCACTGGCTTACATGACTCGCAGGTTCAGTACTGGGAGCCTGCAAAATGGGTGGCTAAACTCAGGGAAATGAAAACCGATGACCACCTGCTTGTAATGCATACCAATATGGATGCAGGGCATGGGGGACAATCGGGCCGTTTCCGGCGTTACCGGGAGACAGCACTGGAATTTGCATTTATGCTTAAGCTGGCAGGAATCAAGGAGTAAAACCTCCTTCAGCAAGATCCCTGATCTGAATTGTGCTGCAGACTCAATTGACCGGCTCTTTTAGCTCGGATTTTTCCAGTAAACATAAATCCCGGAAAGTATCACCAGCTCTCCCAGACTGAATAGCAGCCAGTTGAATTTTCTGGGTATGTACTCATGAACCATGGCGTGAACCTGACTGCCGGGCAGTGTCCATATGTCTCTGAAGCTCATTTTCTCAAGGACAAACCCGGAATAATCCCATGTAAATGCCGTAATCAATATCAGGGATCCGCTTATCAGCAGAATCCAGCTTAGTTTTGGGATTCGCCCTGATTCTTTCCGGACGATTAGAAGCGCAAGAAGGATCATTGTTGATGCAATGATCAGGGGACTGATCACCGGACCGGTCCAGGTGACCGGCAGCAGAAACAGTACATCCCAGGTCATAAATGATTCAGGCCATCCTATTAAAGCCCACAGGAAAACATAGTAGAAGATGTCCCAGATAGCAAAGGTGTAGAGGAACCATGCAAACTTCTCTGGTGCAGTTTTTCCCGCCAGGATTCCGATTGTGAGTAACATTACAAGTGTGGCCAGTTCCCTCAGGATCTCAGTCCATACCAGGTCCGGTCTCACCGGATTCAGAGGAAATTCGAATCCCCCTGGATACAATATATCCCTTAAATAGATTACCACAGCACTCTCCAGTAGTCCCATGGCAATGGCGAAAAGGCTGATGATCCCTAAGATTCGGATAATTGATTTGTCCACCTGTTCTGTTTTTTGGTTTTATTGACTGTAAAATTAACGAATAAACAGGATGAAATTGTATGCAAATGAATTACTCACCGGAGCATTGCTGATAATGCGGAATAGTCCCTGATCCTTATTTAAAATCTCTGGTAAACCCGGAATCTGAATACAATATCATTTGTGCGAAATTTAACATCCGAAGAGGGCCTTCTTCGATGATAGGACAGGTCAAGCTGAAATCTCATATCCTGATTTGGCCTGTACCCGATTCCGGGTGTAAGGCGCAAAACATCATTAAACTGTGCCCCTCTGTTCAGGTTAAAGAAAAATTCAGCATAAACAGGCAAATACAGGCCTTGCCTGAGAATTTTACCAGGCAGGAGGAAATCCTTTCCAACCATGTATCTGGCCCTGATACTGAATTCTGAAGTTCCTTTTCCAAATCCAAGCTCCAGCCTCTCCTCAAGTCTTACATAATGAACCAGTTGGAGCCTTTTACGATTGGGTATCTTAACTCTTAATCCCTGAAAAGGTCTTATCTCTAGAATATCTGTAACTTCCAGATTGTAGGTGTAAAAAAAACCAATCCCTCCGTGCAATTGCCAGGTCCGGTTTCGTTCTGTTCTTTCATTAAAGCTTAGCAGATCATACCGGATGGCCGGTCTCACTATAGCCCGGTACCAATAATTTGGGATTATTGTCCTTGCCCCGATGTCCCCGTATATTTGAGTCTTGCTGTTAATAATCCAGCTGGGATTATAATCCAGCCATATCTGCGTATTAACATCTTCAACTTCGTCGAAAACAGTTTGGGCGTTCAGAAACTGTCCACAAACAGCAAGGGCAAGGAAAATGAGAATATAAAATTTTCTGTATGAACCGGGTGACATATTTGCCAAAATTAGTAAAATGTATCGGTGATACAGTATCCCATTTTAGTTTAGAAATCTGGTCAAATGGAGGTTTTCCCTCCTGCACCTGAATGACTATATTTGTTCGCATGATTTTTCCGGATAATTATGAGTTAAAGGTTGGGTTCGACCGGATCCGTGAATCTGTCAGGAGTTACTGCCATTCCGAAACGGCAGGCAACCTGCTTAATTCGGAAGGATTCATTACTGATTATGAAGCTGTCCGCGAAAGATTGCAAAAGGTAAGGGAATGCCTTATCATGATCTCGGAGGAGGATTTTTCAATTGATCCTTATCCTGATATAAGGGAAAGTCTGAACAAGTTACGCGTTCAGGGAAGCTATCTTGAGGTTCAGGAAATTGCCGGTTTGCGTAAGAACTTGAATGCTGTCAGGGAGATTCTGAATTTTTTCAGGATGACAAAGCGGAAAGAGGATCTTCCGTCCCTGACCGGATTGAGTGCAGACGTGAAGATTTATCCTTTTGTGCTGGAAAGGATAGATAAAATATTGTCAAAAAACGATACCATCCGTGACAATGCTTCACGTGAACTATCTCGCATCAGGGCCGAGATGGCAGCCAAGGAAAAGCAGGTTTCAAGACGCCTGCAAAGCATTCTGAAATCAGTACAATCGGAGGGGATGGTTGATGCCGATACTGAATTATCCCTGCGAAACGGCCGGCCGGTCATTCCTGTCTCAGCTTCCAATAAAAGACTAATAAACGGGATTGTGCATGATGAGTCCGCCAGCGGAAAAACTGTTTACATAGAACCTGGTGAGGTTGTGGGACTCAATAACGAGATCAGGGAGCTGGGATATGCGGAACAAAGGGAGATCACCAAGATCCTGACTGATCTGAGCACCGATCTCAATCCTTATACCGACGATATTATTGCCATGACTGAATTCCTGGCCGCTATGGATATGCTGCAGGCGAAGGCAAGGTATGCCCGGGATATCAACGGTGTAATGCCGGACATGCATTCAGGACCGATGGTGGACTGGACAAAAGCTGTGCACCCCATCCTGTTAAAAACCCTTCAAAAAGAAAAAAGGAAGGTGGTTCCCCTCGATATCAGACTGAGCAAAGAGAAGCGTATCCTGATCATTTCTGGTCCCAATGCCGGAGGCAAGTCTGTTTGTCTGAAGACTGTGGGACTACTCCAGTATATGGTTCAATGCGGATTTCTTGTACCAATGCACGAAGATTCAAAAGTTGGAATTTTTGAACAGATTTTTATCGATATAGGAGATGAGCAGAGTATCGACAATGACCTCAGTACCTATAGCTCCCACCTTCTGAACATGAAGCATTTTACAAGGAATGCCTCAGGAGCAACCCTGTTGCTTATTGATGAATTCGGCACCGGAACTGAGCCGGCTCTGGGAGGCGCAATTGCAGAGGCCATCCTCGATAAACTGAACAGACTTTCGGCCTGGGGTGTCATAACCACCCATTACAGCAATCTTAAGCATTTTGCTGCCGAGGCGGAGGGGATAGAAAATGGAGCCATGCTCTTTGATACAGGAAAGATGCAGCCTCTGTACCGCCTGGAGATAGGACAGCCCGGGTCTTCCTTTGCATTTGAAATTGCGAGGAACATCGGATTGCCGGAAGACGTTATAAAGGAAGCTTCAGACAGGGTGGGAGAGGACCATGTTGAATTTGACAAGCACCTTCGGCATATTATAAGAGATAAAAGATACTGGGAAACCAAGAGAGATAAGATCAGGGTTTCCGAAAAGCGCCTTCAGGATACACTTGGCAAATATGCCGCCGAACTCGAAGATGCGGAGAAGTCCCGCAAGGAAATCCTGAAGAAAGCAAAAACAGAAGCTGAGGAAATTCTTCGCCAGGCAAACAGGAAAATTGAAAACACCATCCGTGAGATTCGTGAGAGCCAGGCGGATAAAGAGAAGACCAGACAGTCCCGTGAAAAACTACAGAAGTTCAGGGAAGAAACAATGGTTAAATCGGAGGACGAACAGGATCCACTGAGCAGGAAAATCAAAAAGGTAAAAGAGCATGAACAGGCCGTTCGCCAGAAGAGGCAGCGGTTCGGGCAGGCAGAACCGGTAAAGAAAGTTCCTGAAAAACCACTGGATCCGACAATCAGAGAAGGGGATTCTGTCCTTATGAAGGGTCAGGAGGTCAGAGGTGAGGTTCTTGGGCGAAAAGGCAACAAGGCCTCCGTACGTTTCGGGCACCTGACAACCCGTGTAACTGTTGACAGGTTGGAAAAGATTACAGGGGAATCACACAATCCTGTCTCCGAGAAAAAGTCATCCGGCAATTATGCGGACTGGGATATAGGCCTGCGGAAAATGCAGTTCCGGCCGGAAATTGATATTCGGGGAAAAAGGGCAGAGGAAGCCCTGAGATCTGTGTCCATGATGATCGATGAGGCCATAATGGTACAACAGCGAGAGATACGGATACTACATGGAAAGGGAGACGGTATCCTTCGACATCTAATCAGGCAGTATCTTGGTTCCGTAGATCTGGTTGACAAGTATGGAGATGAGCATGTTGACCTGGGTGGGACCGGAGTGACAATAGTAATACTTGATGTATGATCTTCGTTTACGCTGAAAATATTACACCACGATTGCATTATGTACTGAATTTCATATTCAGAGATTCACTGCACGCTGAATTTCGCATCACAGATAATCTGGAGAAATTCATTGCCGAAGACGGCCCTAAGATCAGCTATTCAAGTAGTGGGGTCCCCAATGCATTAAACATACCTGTATGTGGTTTAATGGAGAAAGATTCTGTTGAGGAGGTTGAAACGGGACTCATTAAAAGAGGAAATGTACCGGTATTATTTTCGAAGGAGGATTCGGATCAATTCCCTGCCGATCTCCGAATCCTCAATTTCGATTTGTTTGCTGCAGTCTTTTATATGATTTCCCGGTATGAGGAATACCTTGCCTTTCAGCCGGATAACCATGGCCGTTTTGAAGCCACGGAAAGCCTGGCCGGTAAAAACGGTTTTCTGGAACAGCCGGTGGTGGACCTGTGGATAAGGGATCTGGGTGATAAACTCATGGAGCTGTATCCGGAATTGAATCTCAGTAAAGGTGAGTTCAACTTCCTGCCAACATGTGATATTGACGTTCCTTATGCTTTCCTTCATCGGGGGAGAGCCAGGACAGTTGCGGCAAAGCTTAAGGCGGGGATGAAGGGTTCCGGAGATATTGAATTGCGGAGGGAAGTACTTTCAGGAACGAAAAAAGATCCATTCGACACCTTCACTGAAATGGAGGCTATCCATTCACTTCATAAAATCAGGCCCGGAATCTTTTTTCTTACAGCCCGTTATGGAAAATTCGATAAAAGCATATCTCCGAAGAGCAAGGTATTTAAATCCCTGGTAAAGCAAACCATGAAATATGCGGATGTTGGAATCCACCCTTCATTCAGGGCATCAGGTAATCCTGCCGAACTTAAGAGGGAAATAGCTGCACTTTCCGCCACAACGGGCAATGAAATTAAAAACAGCCGGCAGCACTATCTGAAATTCCGGCTGCCTGAAAGTTACAGGTTATATATTGATGCCGGGATTGAGCAGGAATTCAGCATGGGTTATGCATCTGAAGCAGGATTCAGGGCCGGTACATCAAGGTCTTTTAATTTTTACGATCTGCAGGAAGAGGCAGAAACAGGCCTCAGGATAACTCCCTTTCAGGTAATGGACCGTACCCTGAAAGATTACATGGGACTGACTCCCGATCAGGCACTTCAGAAGATTATGTCCATTGCCGAAGCGACCCGATCCGTTGGCGGTACATTCTCAAGCATCTGGCATAATGATGCTTTCAGTGAATACGGGGAATGGAAAGGTTGGAAGGATGTATATTTACAAATGATTGATTCATTGGCCGGTTGGTAAAATACCTCAGACATACAGAGATTGACAGGACCAGATGGGACCTTTGCATCGAGAATGCATCATTTGAGACACTTTATCCTTATTCCTGGTACCTGGACCTTGTTTCGAATGATTGGGAAGGACTGGTGAAAGGAGATTATGAAATGGTCATGCCTCTTACCCGGACAAAAAAATTCGGATTCAATTTTCTGCTTCAACCCATTCTTGCACAACAACTGGGAATTTTTTCTAAAAATCAACCGGACTCCTCAGAGATTATAAATTTTATTGAAGCAATTCCACCCGGCTTCCGGTATATTGATATATGTCTGAATAAACAGAATATTGATCTTCCCGGAAAAATAAGGCAGCATGAAAGGGTGAACCATGAACTCGATCTGAAGGCCGGGAAAGCCTACAATAAAAATACCCGGCGAAACCTTCAGAAAGCCAGGGAATATTCTTTTATTGTACGGGGAATCAATGTTATACAGTACCTTGATCTCAAATATTCAGCCGAAAAAAGAGTGGCGGTAAAAAGGGATTATCTTCAAAATCTTTTTGAGGGACTCGAATCTATGAAACGTGCACAGGCATTTGGGGTATTCCTGGATAATAAAATTCAGTCTGCAGCGATCCTTGGATATGCAAACAGCAGGGTGATATACATGAATGGTTGCTCGGGAGAAAAGGGTAAGGAAAACAGGTCCATGTTTGTCCTTATGGATTACCTGATAGATTCCTCCAGGAGCAGGTACTCCATATTCGATTTTGAAGGTTCAAACCTTCCCGGAGTTGCAAGGTTTTTTGAGGGTTTTGGTGCTACCAGGACAAGCTATCCACGGATTGTGAAAACAAAATTTCCGTTTATCCGGACAGGGAAATGAGGGAGCAATTTAAAATATTGTTAGGCTACCCCGGGGCATTAATACCCCAAAAATGGTTTATAAGGGCAAGCGGACAGGATTTAATATTTCCTTTTTATCATGCCGTATCTGACCAATTCATGCCTCATGTTGCATATAACTATCGGGTCAGAACCCGGAAAAGATTCAATAAAGATCTGGATTTTCTGCTTAAACATTATGAACCTGTGGGCCTTGATGAATTAAAAGCTCCGGGTAGGGGAGGAAAAAGAAAAAAACCGGCAATGTTCCTCAGCTTTGATGACGGACTTTCCGAGATACATGACGTGGTTGCACCGGTACTTATCTCAAGAGGTATACCCGCTGCTATATTTGTCAATACTGATTTCATAGATAACAGGGATCTGTTTTACCGTTATAAATCCAGCCTGCTTCTTGACCGGTTCGAGAGCATAAAATATTCTCCGGCCGTTACTGAGATAATGCAAAGCCGTTACCACCTTGCAAGTTCCCATAAACGATGTGTGAAAGAATTCATTCTTAGCATATCATATAAAAACAAAAAGGAACTTGATGCAGTGGCCAGGCTGGTAGATCTTGACTTTGAGACTTTTCTTAAGGTGAAAAAGCCATACATGACATTGCAACAATTAAATGAGCTTGACGACCGGGGTTTTTATATAGGCTCTCATAGCAAGGACCATCCCCTGTTCTCAGAAATCAGCGCGGAGGAACGGAAAATTCAATACAGGGAAAGTATGGAGTTCCTTCATACTGAGCTTGGGATCGATTACAGAATATTCTCCTTTCCTTTCAGCGATAACGGTGTACCCGCAGAATTTTTCCGGGAGATCTCCTCTGAAGATTCGCCGGGTGTAGAGGCCAGTTTTGGTACAAGAGGATTGAAAAAGGATACTGTTTCCTTTCATCATCAAAGAATACCCATGGAGAACGGAACAGTTCCGGGAAACATCCTGATCAGAGGGGAATATATTTACTACCTGCTAAAAGGATTGTTTGGACAAAATGAGGTTAAGCGTTTATGAGGATTGAAAAATTCAATGCCGCCGGATTAAGAGAATTCCTGGATTCAGAACAATACAGGGACATGCCTTTAGTACCTGTGAGTGAACACAGGGCAGAAAGCTGGCTGAACAATCCGCGCCTGAAACCGGATGATATCATATTATACATCGGTTTTGAAGAAAATAATATGATCGCCTACCGCGGCATCCTTCCCGACCGGCACAGGGATATCCGGTTTGGGTGGTTTAGCGGGAACTGGGTTAGGCCGGATTTGAGGCGAAGGGGACTGGCAAGCAAATTGTTCGAAGAGGCGTGGAAAGACTGGGGACACCAGCTCATGTATACCAATTATGCTCCTGAATCCAAAGCAGTCTACGACAAATCCTCCCGTTTTGAACTTTATAATGAAAGACCGGGTATCCGGTATTACCAGAGGAGTTCATCAGCCGTTCTTCTTGGGAATCGGAGTACAATGTACAAGAGATCACGGCCTCTGCTTAAACTGGCAGACGGAGTAATTAATACTGTTCAGGATTTAAGGATACTGATTAAAAAGGATCATATAAAGGACTTAATATTTGAGGAGTCGGACAAGCCGGATCTCGAGGCAATAGATTTTCTGGAGAAAAGTCAGGCCGGAGGATTCTCCATCAGATCGCATGAAGATTTTGACTGGATAACATCATATCCCTGGGTTCTTCAAACCCATGAAATGGACGACAGGTATTTCTTCTCATCCGTTTCTCCGAGGTTCAGAAACATCTGTGTTAAGATAAGGAATGCGCAGAATGACATGAGGGGTTTTATCTGGTTGGTACAAAATGGAGAGAAAATGAGCATTCCATATGTAACGCTGGGAAAAGAAGCTGAGCCAGCAGCCTCCCGTATAATAAATTATTACATGCAAACAGGCAGGATTTCCTATATGACCACCTACCAGTCCACTCTCATAGAATTTTTCAAGCCCGGTCCCATGCTGGGTACACGTAACATGATCCAGAATTACTTCTGCACCCGCGATCTTATTAAACAACTCCCGGACCTGAAATCAGTACAGTTCCAGGATGGTGATGGTGATGTCGTTTTTGTTTAAATTAATCAAAAAGGCAGCCATCGGTACTGCAGTCCTGGCCTCAACTTCAGCCTATCCATTCAGCCTGACATCACCCGGGGAGAAAGCAGGAATTCCAACATTTATTGATAAACCATTTTGTTATTGAGTTTCAGAAGGGAAGGGAGTGGATATAAGCATTCTTTTTTGTATATTGCATAAGTATCCAACAACCAGGAATACAATAACCGCCGGGCAGGCGGGGATGGTCTGTGAATCGAATCACATAAGTGATCGGAAACAGAAACCTGCAGGAAACCGCGAGGAAGTACTGACTGATATTTTTTATTGGAATCCATTTCCTTTAGGTGATGGAGGATGTCAAGGAGTCCATATTGTAGAACCCCTGCTTTTCTTATTCGGTGAAAATATCAACAAGGTCAGGATTTCCAATAATAAGCAAAATGTCACAGCAAGCCTTGCTTATGAGGATGGGAAATTGGCCACACTGATATTTAAAAATCTCTCACGCGGCTGGGAAACTTTTGTCGAAACCGGTGAAGGTCTCGTAAAGCTTGAATCAGATGTGACCAAGGAAAACCCGGCAAAAAATTATGTCGATATGGTAGAAATGTTCCGGACAGGTAAGGAACCACGAAGTCATAAAAGTATACTCTCCGGTATAGCAGTACTGGAATCACTTGAAAAATCAGCAGTCAGCGGAGAATGGGTAAATGTACCTCAAATAGATTAGCCTGGATTTAAATCAGTTTTCCATCCTCACACTTGAGGGTGCGGGCCGGGTATTTTTCGAGGATATTGTAATTGTGGGTGGCCATGATCACAGCCCGGCCATTTTTGCTGATATCGGTCAGAATGGCCATAATGGAATCAGAGGTCTCCGGGTCAAGGTTTCCGGTAGGCTCATCGGCCAGGATAATCTCCGGATCATTTAAAAGTGCCCTTGCAATTACAACACGCTGTTGTTCTCCGCCGGAAATCTGGTTCGGCATTTTATAACCCTTTGTCGAAAGCTCCACACGTTCCAGCACTTCACCGATTCGTTTTTCGATATCGGTTTTGTTTTTCCATCCGGTGGCCTTCAGAACAAATTCAAGATTGGCGGAAATTGTCCGGTCCATCAGCAATTGGAAGTCCTGGAAAACGATACCCAGTTTTCGTCTTAAATATGGCACCTGCTTCAGCTTCAGGTCATGAAGGGAGAATTCCGAAACATACCCTTCTCCTTTTTGCAGGGGATGTTCAGCATTAATTGTCTTTATCAGG
>DRHS01000197.1 GCA_011053095.1 Bacteroides sp. | reverse complement strand
TTACTTTATCTTTACTCTTAGGTTCCATGTTAATTTGATTTTAGTCGATCATAAATTTAACATTTTAAGGAACCTCTCGGAAGAATCAGCTCATCAAAGGCTGATTCTTCCTTTCTAAATTTCAACTAAGTTTGGGACAACATCTAATTCGGACTTCGGTTGACACTTTATAGTTTGTAAATTAGCTATTAAAAGTGTCATAATGAGAGTAAATGGGGAAAATGCCTATTATAATACCCTATATATAGGGTGATTTTCCTTATATAAAAGGAGAATTTTAATAGCTATATTATATAGGGTGTAATATCACATGCCAATATTATATAGTTCAGATCTAATGTATCCTTTAATGACTTTAAAGGAATTTATGAATTTAATCTCCATTAGATTTTCTTTCCGGTAGTTTAATTATTCCATCCTGTGAAGAATCAGCAGAGTATAGATCATCGAGTTTGCTCATTTCTTTGTCGATGGATACATTCAGTATTTTGGCATAGATCTCTGTTGTTGTAATATTTGAATGACCTAGCATTTTCGAAACGATTTCGATGGGTATTCCGTTGGCGAGAGTTACAGTTGTTGCGAAGGTATGTCTGGCGATATGGGTTGAGAGGTTTTTGTTGATACCGCATCGATCTGCAATTTCTTTGAGATAGGCGTTCATTTTTTGATTGCTGGGTAGTGGAAGCAGAACATCATGCTTTTGACAGTATAGATCGTCTTTGTATTTATTAATTATGGCAACTGGAATTGCCATGAGAGGAATCCTGCATGGTGTATCTGTTTTTACCCGGTTAATTTTTATTACGATTCCTTTGCTTCCATCAATGCTTTCCTGAAGATGGTCCCTGGAAAGCCTCTTGACATCAGAAAATGCGAGGCCGGTGAAACAGCAGAAAACAAATATATCTCTCACTTTATTAAGGCGTTCGTTGTTAAATTCTTTTAGCCTCATGATCTCAAGTTCTGTTTTGGTAAGGTAATCACGATCTACCCGCTGCATCCGCATATGGACATTTCTGAATGGATCTTTGCTTATCCAATCATTCTTGAGTGCAAGATTTATGATCTTGCGAAAGTTCCGGACGTATTTAACAGCAGTGTTGTGATTACACTTTCGTGTTGTTTTCAGGTAATGCTCGAATCCTGTAATGAAATCATGATTAACAGATTTTAGTCTTACATCCTGTTCCTTGTATTTAAACAGGATATATTCTTTGAGATGCTTTCGGGTTGTTTGGTATCTTTTCACAGTTGCCAGTGCAAAGTCTTTTCCGACCAATTCCTGGCATTTTTTGTTGTGATCGTCAAATACCTCGAGGACACCCGTTTTCTCGTCTGTAATCCCCTGTAAAGCATTTCTGATGGCAATTGCTGTGACTGGCAGATCTTTTTCTTCCAGATTCTTTCTGATTTTGTGAGCTTTAAGATACTTCTCTTCCAGGTAGTCATTCAGTTCACGAGCCCAGGGAGCCGGACTATTTACCCTGCCTTTTGACTGGTCCCATTTTTCAGGTTCGACTCCTCTATGCATGGACATTTCAGCTCGCCGACCGTTGACAGTGATTCGCATAAGAACCGGAAGTTCTTGATTTTCAGCTTTTTTTGTTCTCTTTAAATAGAACAAAACATTAAATGTTGATCTTTCCATTTTTACACCGTTTTAGTTATACAAAGGTACGCTAAAGGCACCATAATTGTCAATTTTTATGCAACGCAAAATGCTGCAAATCAATGAAATAAAGTCTAAATCGGTGCGTCAATTTTGATTTGGAATTTACGCACCGAATAAGGCACCGTCATACTGCTCTAAAAGGTTGCGCTTTTTTGCGCTTTATTTCGTGGAGCTGCGGGGAGTCGAACCCTTGTCCAAACAGTAACCGAACTGGTTTCAACACGCTTATTCACTCCATGGTTGTATGAAATTGCCAGGTGAAAGTAGTGCAGACCCGGAATTTCTTAAATAATCGTATATTTTCCCCTGAAAACAACTTCCAACCTAAATTGTTAATACTTTAAATTCAATAAATAGAAACCTTGAAAATCAATTTCGAAGTATCTTCAGTAATTAATGCTTCCCAAAACCAAATATTTGACGCCTGGCTTGATTCAGATCAACATTCAGCCATGACCGGTGGGAAGGCAGTTGTGACCAAAACACCAGGGGAATCATTCGTAGCATGGGATGGATATATTGAGGGGAGGAATATTGAACTTGAATCGGGTACAAGGATTCTCCAGCACTGGCGAACAAGTGAATTTGAGGATTCCGATAATGATTCGCTACTCGAAGTTTTGTTGGAAGCACATGACAATGGTACAGTTGTTACTATCCGCCATTCAAATCTACCTGAGCATGGAATGCAGTATAAGCAGGGGTGGGTGGATAACTATTTTGATCCTATGAAGGAGTATTTTGCTAAAAACCAGTTGGATTAGAACCCCCAAAGAATCAAGGACCCAAAGAGTCAAGGACCCAAAAACGTTCATCCATTACTCAAAGTCAGGCACCGCAACTTCATAACGAATTCCACGGGATGTTTCCCGATAGAATTCTACAAGCTTTTTGTCAATGAATGAGAAGAAGGAGGGAATCACGATGCTCCGGCCAAAAGCTTCTGCAAGCTCAGGAATACCTTTTGCCTGCTGCCAATTCATTATAGCCCTTATACCATCCTGCTTCAGTCTTTTTTGAACACTTTCCTTTACTCCCCGCCTGCCATCATAGGAGTTTTCTAATTCATTGCGAAAGGATAAGAGCGCATCCTCCTCAGCCACCATTCCCTTTTCAGGTTCATCCGTTGTAAAATGAAGATTGATGTCCAGATCATCAACGTTATAGTGGTTCTCATGTATGTGATAAAATAGACCCAACTCCTTTTCAACAGGAATTTCAAGCAGGGGTGAAGTAAACTGAAAGGAAAGGACCAACACCAGGTACAAGTCTAAATCAAGATTTCCGTGTTTTGCATCCAGAAGCGAAGTGTTCAGGTAGTGGAGATAATCTTTGATAAACATCTCCTTCCTGGTTGGTGAGAAATAGTGCTCAAGGGAAGGCTGATTATTTTGTATACTTTCCCCCAGGGAAAGGATCTCCTCAATTGTTACTGTATGCATTCGCTGCTCTGGGAGCATCTTTGGGACAAGGGACATTGCCATGGGTTATTCCTTTTGTTCCGTTGGAATCAAATTATGAATAAATGCTGTAAGTCGCAAATGAAATGACATGATTAACTTCGACAATCGTCCCCATAAAAGCTCGAATGTCTGAGTGGGTTGTTTGCAAATTCTCGAAATAGTTCTTTTAGTACCTTAGATTACTTTATAGGTAAATAAGCAGCTAATAAATAGGTAACTTACGGATTGATTGGTGGCTTTCTGATAAAAAGATTGCACGCTCGTAACAAATGATAACATGAAAAGAATTACACTGATTTTAAGTGGATTGATCTCTGCATCAATACTCAATACGGGTGCCCAGGATATTAGGCCAGAGGTCGAAATCTGGGGTTTGTTTGAAATTGGTATTTCCAATAGTACGGTCTACGGAGATCCGTTCAGGGATGTTGAATTGCTGGTTGAAATCACAGGTCCGGGTGGCGAAATTCTACACCATTATGGTTTTTATGATGGTGAAGATGATTGGAAAATTCGTTTTAGTCCCAATGAAACGGGCAGATGGATCTGCAAAGCCCGTTTTTCGGATGGCTCAGGCGAAATGGAAGATACATTAACATGTATTTCTACCGAAAAGCCGGGTAGGGTAATGTTGGATCCATTCAATCCTTACTGGCTGACCAGGGCTAATCGCCACAAATACCTGTTCCGAAGTTTTCATGTCGGCGATCGTTTTTTTGCCGGGAATTGGGACGATCCCACCAATTTGAATGATGGTGAATACCGGACAATATTCCTTGACTGGTTGCAGGAAAACAAGTATAACATGTTGTCCGTTGCAAGCCATTACACCAATCGCAACGATGAAGGACGCGGAAAGGGTTGGGACACCCCTCAATTATGGCCGCTCGATCCCGCCGAATATAATAAGATGGAACAAATTCTTGACACCCTGAATAAACGGGATATTACTGTCTTTCCTTTTGCCGGATTTTTTGGGTATATGGGAAGCTGGCCTACCGATGCAAAAGAACAGGAATTGTACATTAAATATACCCTGGCAAGAATAGGACATTACCCGAATATAATATTAAACCTGGCGGGACCGGAACCTTTTTATCGAGAAGATGAAAAATATTACAAAGGAGCATTGCGAATGGTGGATGTTAAACGGCTTGGGCAGCTGATCGACAGCCTGGATATGCACAATCATGTATTAACCTTTCATCACCAGAAACAGGCTGCCAGATACGGGGATCCTTTGCTGTATGAACCCTGGTATGATATGAGTACGTTACAGGGACCCACTACAACTGACCTTGAGACATTGTATACAGGGCTGATGATGAACCATCCCCCTTACAAAGCCTGTTATGCACAGGAAACACTCTGGCCCGGAAATAAAAACCATCCGGATTACACCGATGATGAGATACGAAAAAATATGCTTACAATTCTCTTTTCAGGTTCGACTTTGAATTATGCGGACATGGAGGGGAACTCCTCCTCCGGATTTTCAGGATCACTGGATTTAATAGATGCAGATCCAGGGAAGCATGAAATTGCAAAGGAAGTATGGGATTGGTTCGAGACCATTCCATTTCATAAAATGACGGCAAGGCATGATATGGTCAGCAGAACGTATTGCCTGGCTGAGGAGGGGGTTGAATATTATGTTTTTCCTCCCGTTGCCGGAAAAAAAATTGGACTATTCCTCAATTTCCCTTACAAACTTGAGTCTGAATGGATCAATGTGAATAATCCTGAAATCATACGGAAAGGAGATATGGTTAATCAGAAAACATCATTTACCGCACCTGATGGGGGGGAGACCTGGATACTTCATGTTTCTGCTCCCAGACCAAAGGTTGTAGCAACAGGGAATTTCCCTGATTTAGCAACCGATGCCGATGGAAATATTCATTTAGTGTACAACCGGGGCGGATTGATTTATAAAAAATACGATGCGGCAACTAAATCCTGGTCCGAAGAACAAAAGACTGGCTGCCTATGCGAAACCGTCGAACGATCCGATCCCGATGTTGTGGTCGACAGCAAAGGCAATCCCCATGTTTTTTGTGGAAACCAGTATGCATGGTTTAACGGGAAAAAATGGGTAAAGGCTAAACCGACAGCAACCCGCGATTCAGAATTGGCAATCGATTCCAGGGATAATGTATTCCTTGTTTCCCGCAAGGGGAATAATGGAGGCTATATTGGTTTTGAAAAGAAGATAATCGCGGAAAAAGACTGGATAGCACTGACCGACCCGGATAAAAATAATAGAGGCAAAAACGATCATGTTTATACCGATATTGTGATCGATGGAAATGATGATATTCATTTGGTGCAGCGCCATGGTCCTGCTGTAGAGGTGACCTATAGAAAATCAGAAGATGGAGGATTTACATGGCCGATAGAGGAAAAAGTAATGGACGAGCGTGAAGAGGCGCCTCATATTATTGTAAACAGTGAAGGAAAGGTATTTATATCCACAGGAGCAGGCTTTGTTCTGGAACGTATGGGTACGGACAACTGGAAACAGCACGGACGGAAGTTGCATATTCATGCCCGAATGCAACCCGAGCCGGGTATTGATAAACAGGATAATATTTACATGGCAGCGTTTGGAGGTCATTATAATGTTCTGCGAAAGGGTTTTTGGATAGGGGAAAAAATAATCGATCCGGTTACTAAAAACAATTCTATAGGATTTGTAGAAACTGCGGGACAAAAGGATTTTGTATACATAGCCTGGGAAGAGGGGATTGGAAATCCCGATGCCGGATTTAAGGATGATTCAAAGATTGTCGTTGGCATTCTCTACCCTGACGGAAGGATAATAGGATTGTTCTAATCTAAGAATTAATAATTTCAAGCCTGGACAGATTCATCCGTAGCTTAACTCAGCGTCCACATTAAAGGGGTAGGTCCACAAATGGGTAGTCACATTGCTGACGATAAACACATAGTGGGATCTCCCAGTTGAAGTTTAAAAATGAAGAGACAATTCTATATTAATGAATCAAAATTTTACTCCTGTAAATCCTGGAACCTATCAGTTCTATAAAATACAAACCGCCTGGCAATCCGTTTCGATAAAGCTCTACCTGATCCTCAGTGATTCCATCCCTGGTCCTTAAAACTTTCCCTGTCAAATCCGATAATATTAATTGATAGTTTTCATGATGAGGATTGGAGAATTTAATAATGAAATTTTCTGTTGCCGGATTTGGATAGATCGTTAGACCATATTCTGATAATAACTCGTTAATATTCGTTTTCAATTTGTTATCATCCATATTAGAGAGCGAGTGGAGGTATGGACCAGTACCAGCTTTTTTATCTCCTGTGGGATTGCACGGATCAGTTAATACACCAGCTACCCTGTAATAATACCTCTTTGTGAGTGCTGTTGCATCAATATCCGTGTATACATCAATAGCGGTAGGTATGTTTTCTGCAAAGGGTGACAAATTGATAGAGTCACCCCCACGATAGATGGCATAGTTCTCGAATGTTACGTTTCCACTTTCAATAACATAATTGCTCCACCTCAGGTTTACTCCGTCCTGTGAGCTTATATATTGTAGGAAGAGCGGCTTATGGTATGGACTTAGTGCAGACTCATTACCACAAGAGTCTACCGTTGTAAGGTAGTATAAATAGGGCCTTATTTCCGGATCGGCAACTGTGTCTTTCACAAGACTTAATTCGTGATAGGCATTAGTACCTATGAGTGAGCCTTCCCTATAGATATTAAAATATTGTGTTCCCACTTCGGGAGTTTTTTCCCAGATGATCAGGTTTTTCCCGGTATTTAGATCAATTGTTACCATGCATATCTTTTCGTCCTCGTATGGAGGTGTGTTTCTTATTTCAACTGTTACTTCATTTGAGAGGCTCTCACAACCATTACTGGTTTCTGTGACATAGAATGAAGTTTTTGCAGACAGACTGCCTGGATTGAATGAAGCACCCGTTCCTATTGCTGTAGTTAATCCTGGATCAGAGTACCATGTTAATGTGCCTCCTGATGATGCAATGGCGTATAGATCCTTAATCTCATCACCAATGCAATATGTTGTGTCTTTCCCGGCAATTGGAGCTGGAGGGATAAAATCTTCACTTAATATCTCAATTATTCCACCAGAAGTTTCACAATCATTGGAGTTCATGACAACAACTTGATAGTTACCATTGCTCAGAGCCGAAAAGCTCCCTCCATTATCAAAATAATCATTGCCTCCGTTTATAGAATAGATTAAAGGATAATCATCCGTAGCAGTAATTGAAATCGTTCCATCATCGCTGATACATGTTGTTTCGTTTGTTTTCCCGATACTGTTAATTACAGGTCTCGAACTGATAATTAATGATGCAGTATCTTTTAGTTCTATACTGTTTATTAATTGCGTAACGTAGTAAGTATAGGTTCCATGTTCGGTATGACCGGTTTCAAAGGTATTTCCGGAATGCATTAAACCGGTGAAATCCGGATTGCTGTACCATTTGACACTATCCCCCGTTGCAACTAGTGCTGGGATTATCTCACCCTGACAAACAGTTTCATTGGACGCAAAGTCAATAGCATCGGAAGTATTCATTTCCGAGAGCGGGCGTCGCCATACTCCGGACCCTTGCATGCCTGCAAAGAGATTCGTGTCGCTGATGCCAAGAGCCATGACGGGATATTTGATCAAGCCAAGATCAACTGTTATCCATGTGGCACCGTTATTTGAAGAACGATTGACAACACCCCAATTATGCCCTGTGAAGATATCCGCGCCACTAACTACAAGCGAGGTGGAATACGGTATATTCGTTTTGATCCATGTGGCTCCGTCGTCACCTGAACGAAACAGGCCGCTCTCTGTTCCGGCGAAGAAAAATTCATCATTATGAGCAAATGCATTAATGACCTTGCCGGTCAGTTCGTTATTAACGGGTGTCCAGCTGCTACCGTAATTCGATGAGAAAAAGGCCCCGTTTCCAGTCCCGGCATACAATTTCGTACCACTGAAAGCAAGACATCGTACTGCCATGTTAGTAAGCCCCGAATTCACAGGACTCCAGCTCGCACCGTCATCTGTTGAAAGAAACACCCCATTGCTTTCGGTCCCTGCAAAGAGATTTGAACCACTGACAGCAAGAGCTTTGATCCATCCACCTGCCGGTAGACCCAAATTCACAGAAATCCATATGTCCCCGTTATTTGATGAACGCTGGACACCACCATGAGATGTCCCTGAGAAGATATACGTGCCACTGATGACCAGTGATGAGATTGCCGCATTGTACATCTGCAGATTCGTCTTGACCCATGTGGCTCCCTCATCACCTGATCGGAACAGGCCGCTGGTTGGTGTCCCAGCGAAGAGAAAGGTATCCTTGCGGGCAAATACATTAATGTCCGTAGCAATCAGTCCTATGCTTGCACGACTCCAACTGTCGCCGGTATCCGATGAGACATATATACCATTGCGCGTTCCGGCAAATATATCTGTGTCGCTGACGTGAAAACATTCCACCATCCTAGGTCCGTTATCCATAAGTGTCCAGGTGTCACCGCGATCCACCGATTTAATTACGCCACTATGTGAACCGGCAAAAAGATTTGTATCGAGGACAGCAATCGTGTTCACACCAGTGGTCCAATTGTAATTCACAGTATCCCAGGTCATTCCATCATCAAATGAACGATAGATTCCTTCTCCTCCCCAGGTCCCTGCGAAGATCGCAGTATCGAAAATAGCCAGGGAGTTAACCGTGTTGGTGGTCATACCATTATTTGCCGGAACCCAGCTGGTACCGTTATCGGTGGAACGGTACACACCACCTCCCTGGGTTCCCGCTAAAAGACTTGAATCTTTGACAAGAAGACTATTCACCCCTAAGCTATCCAGTCCGGCATTTGCAGGGGTCCAATTGATTCCGTGGTCCGTGGAGCGATACACGCCACGATCAGTGCCTGCGAAGAGATCGTTGCCATTGGCAGCAAAGGAATAGACTCTACCTGTATTATTGGGCAGACCGGAAATCCAACGTTGAAAAATTACACCATGATCCGTTGACCGGTACACACCGCCCCCATCTATTCCCGCAACAATTGTTGTCCCGATAACTCCAAGAGATTTGGCGGATAAGGCCCATGTGAGATTTGCCAGATGGGGAGTCCAGATACTATCATTTTTTTTCATCCGGTGGATAGGGCCGCGGGTAGCCGTATAGAAATACTCGTCGTCCTCGATAATTGAGTGTATCTGCCCCCCTTCAGGGCCACCTGTTTGTACCCACTGGGCTATCAGGTCGTCTGTGCCTGAGAAAATGAGAGTAATCAACACTAAGATCCGAGATATTATTCTCATACGATTTATAGCTTTTTGCAAAAAAATATTTTGCTACTGAGAATATGGTTGAGAGATTGAGAAATTTACCTGTGATATGCCAGGTGCTAAACAGTCGGACTCTGTGAGAAGCGGGAAATCCTAAATAAAGTTATGTAAATACGAATAGAATGTCAAATGGGTGGGTCACTATAAGGCGGGATCAATTGGACACTTCAGATGCTGGTTAATTTAGATTATCTAGGCCTTAAGTGTAGTGACAGTTAGATTCAGGCCTCTATATCTGGAATAATTTAATATAATCACTAAATATGAATGACCTATTCCTTTTAGAACCAGTAATCTCAGTCAGAATTTTCATTTTTTCCAGGTCTTCAATCAATTTATATGCAGAGGGAAGTGAGAGTTCCGTAACCTCAGCAACAATTTGGGCATTGACAACGGGTTTATTATATAGAAATTCAACAACCCGCATGGCTTTTGGCATTCTGCTCCCTAACTTCTGAATTTTTTTATCAACCAAAGATTTCAACTTCAGGATTGAATCGAAAGTAAGGATCCCATTTTCAGCAATCTCAATGATTCCTGTCAAAAAGAATAATATCCATTGACCTAAATCGTCTTTCTCTCTTACACGTACTAAGTTATCAAAATATAA
Source organism: Bacteroides sp. (assembly GCA_011053095.1). Lineage (GTDB taxonomy): Bacteria > Bacteroidota > Bacteroidia > Bacteroidales > SM23-62 > SM23-62. The sequence continues at coordinate 902 of DRHS01000197.1, read as the reverse complement.
TTGACGGTTTTTTTCAAAGAAATCAGAAAGATATAGTATCGGTTTTTTAAGTATGCCTTTACTCACTAGATAGAGAGGAATAAGCAATCTTCCGACTCTTCCATTTCCGTCCAAAAAAGGATGAATGGTCTCGAACTGATAATGTATAATAGCAATTTTGATAAGATCAGGGAGAAGTATTTCCTGATTATGGATAAATTTTTCCAGATCGCTCATATATTCCTGAACTGATGTGTGCACTGGAGGAATAAAAATAGCATCTTGAAGACTTGCACCCCCTATCCAATTCTGGCTTTTACGGAATTGTCCCGGTAGCTTACCTTCCCCTCTGACCCCTTGCATTAAAATTTTATGCGTTTCCTTGATGAGTCTGTTTGACAATGGCAATTTTTCAAGTTTCTGAATTGCATGACTCATCGATGCAATGTAATTCTGAACTTCAATCCAATCATTTCTATTGTCTGGATTAATGTATTCCACATCGCGTAATGCATCCTCCAGTTTTGTCTTCGTTCCTTCAATTTTACTAGATTGCGTTGCCTCCTTTATAACATGCATACTTATATAAAGGTCAACATTAGGCAAGTATTCAGAGAACATATCCAACCTTCCAAGTTGCCTGTCTGCCTGGCTTAATAAATGTGAAATTTTTCGATTATTCAATTCCCACACCCGGTTGATTAATGCAGGCTGAAAACTGATATAATACCCCTGACTTATATTATTACCCGACTTAAAGTTTCGCATGTTAAAAACTTAATTAGTGCCTGAAAGAAAACGCCTCTTTTTCAATTTTTCATCAATTTGTCCTTGTTCAAAGGGGAATAGTATCCATCATTCCGAGCTAAATCTGATATAGCATCCCGGATTCTCTCATTGTTCTGACTGATTTACTAAAATAC
>DRHS01000196.1 GCA_011053095.1 Bacteroides sp. | reverse complement strand
GTCTGGGCATGGAATACGATGATAGCTGTAGTAGCAGGTGATGCCGTTGTCTGGAAGCCCAGCTCGAAAACTCCTTTGACGGCCATCGCATGTCAGAATATAATTCAGAAGGTACTGAAGGATAATAATGTCCCCGAGGGAGTATTCAGCCTTGTGATCGCAAGGTCATCCGTTATGGGAGATAATTTTGCAGCCGATCCGAGGGTTCGTCTTATGTCTGTTACAGGATCCACTGCCGTGGGAAAAAGAATTAATGCGATTTGTGGGAAAAGACTCGCCAATACAATTATGGAACTAGGGGGCAACAATGCCATTATTATTTCCGATAAGGCCGATCTCGATCTGGCCATACCGGCAATCGTTTTTGGTTCTGTTGGGACGACCGGACAGCGTTGTACATCAACCCGCCGGATCATAATACATGAGGATGTATATGAAAAGGTAAAGGACAGCCTTATCAGTGCCTATAAGCAGGTTGCAAAGAAAATCGGGAATCCACTCGATCAGAATATTCTCGTCGGACCAATGATTGATACGGGGGCTGTTACCATGTTCACCGAGGCCATTGAGAAGGTAAAGAACCATGGAGGTAAGATCCTTTTTGGTGGAGATGTTCTTTCAGGAGGTGATTATGAGGTAGGAACCTATGTTGTCCCTGCCCTGGCCGAAGCAGAGAACCATTGGGAGATAGTGCAGGAAGAAACTTTTGCACCCCTGCTTTACTTAATGAAATTTAAAAAATTCGAAGAGGCTCTTGAGATGAACAACGATGTTCCGCAGGGACTATCGTCTGCTATTTTTACATTGGATATGCGTGAGGCAGAACTCTTTCTTTCGGCTGTCGGTTCCGACTGCGGTATAGCCAATGTAAATATCGGGACTTCAGGTGCTGAAATCGGTGGAGCATTTGGTGGTGAAAAGGACACTGGGGGGGGACGGGAATCCGGATCCGATGCCTGGAAAGCCTATATGCGCCGGCAGACAAATACCATAAATTACTCAACCGAACTGCCCCTTGCCCAAGGCATTAAATTCGACCTTGATTAATCACAACCAAATTTTGCAATACGTTTGAAGGCTATGCTGAAAAGGAGCCTTTCAGCTGCACTACTGCGCAGATGTCAGCGACGTTTAGCATAGCCTCAAAAAGTAAAATTTGGTTGTTGATTAAACAGCCCGCGAAAGGACTTTGGGCTTGACGAGTGATTTTACGGTATTTGCTATGCTTTCAGGGTCAAAACCGCATTCCTTGTATAGTTCTTCCTGTGTGCCCTGATCGATGAAGCGGTCGGGAACACCAAGTCTTTTCACCTGGCTGGTGTAGGTATTATCACACATGAATTCAACAACAGCGCTTCCAAATCCCCCGGTGAGCGATCCATCTTCAACAGTGATCACATGCTTGAACTGCTTGAAAACTTTATGCAGAAGTTCCTCGTCAATGGGTTTGACAAAACGCATATCATAGTGAGCTGCACTGATATGTGAATTTTCAAGAAGATCAATTGCTTCAGCGGCAAGGATACCTGCTGTTCCGATGGTAAGAATTGCGATATCGGTTCCTTTTTTTACCAGCCGTCCTTTTCCGATGGGGATCTCCTTGAATGGTTTTTTCCATTCCGGCATTACACCCCTTCCACGGGGATAACGGATGGAAAACGGACCATTATTCCTTAGCTGGGCTGTGTACATGAGGTTCCTGAGCTCTTCTTCGTTCATGGGTGCGGAAACGATCATATTGGGGATTGATCGCATGAATGTCAGATCGTATACACCATGATGGGTCGGTCCATCGTCTCCTACTAGTCCCCCCCGATCAAGGCAGAATACAACAGGAAGGTTCTGCAGAGCCACATCATGGATGGCCTGGTCGTATGATCGTTGCATGAAGGAAGAATAAATATTGCAGAAAGGAAGCATTCCCTCGATGGCAAGTCCCGCAGAAAAGGTCACCGCATGCTGCTCGGCAATCCCGACATCGTACGTACGTTCAGGGATCTCATCCATCATTAATTTCAGGGATGACCCGGTAGGCATGGCGGGGGTAATACCAATGATTTTCTCATTTTTCCTTGCCAGCTCAAGTAAAGTGATTCCGAAAACATCCTGAAATCTGGGGGCTTGTTTTTCTTCCCGTGAAACGGAAAAAATCTGTCCTGTTTCCTTATTAAATTTCCCAGGAGAATGAAATGCTGTCTGATTCTCCTCGGCCTTGGCAAATCCTTTTCCTTTTTTGGTTTTTACGTGGAGAAGTTTGGGTCCCTGGATACGCTTCATATCCTTGAGTATTTCCGTCAGGTGCAGGATATCGTGCCCGTCGACAGGACCAAAATACCTGAAATTAAGAGACTCAAACAAATTACTCTGTTGCAGGAACATGGATTTTACACCATGTTCGATTTGCTGGGCATACTTCTGGGCATTCGGTCCCAGTTTACTCAGTGCACCCAGTATATTCCAGATATCATTCCGGAAACGGTTGTATGTTTTTGATGTGGTAATATCGACCAGGTATTCCTTAATGGCTCCCACATTGGGATCAATGGCAATATTGTTATCGTTGAGGATTACCAGGATATTTGATTTTTCACTTCCGGCATTGTTCAGACCCTCAAATGCGAGTCCCCCGGTCAGTGCCCCATCTCCGATCACTGCCACCACCTGTCTTTCATCCTTTTTCTGATGTTGTGAAGCAAGAGCTATTCCCAGGGCAGCCGAGATGGATGTAGATGCATGTCCCACTCCAAAAGCATCGTACTCAGATTCAGTTGTCCGGGGGAAACCGCTTATCCCCTTATATTTACGGTTGGTGTGGAATACCTTTCGCCGCCCGGTCAGGATCTTATGGCCATATGCCTGGTGACCCACATCCCAGATAATCCGGTCTTCCGGTGTGTCAAAAACATGATGCAGTGCAATTGTAAGCTCTACAACACCCAGGCTGGCCCCAAAATGTCCGGGGTTGGTTGAAACAATATCAATAATGAATTCCCTTAATTCAGAGGCAAGTTGGATCAGATCGTCCGGCCCAAGTTCCTTAAGGTCTGCTGGGGAGTCAATCTTATCGAGTATTTCGTATTCCTTCTTCAACCTTCATGCAAATTTGATATGCAAAGATACAATTCTTAATGGTTAATAACTTCTAAAAAGCCCCGTTTAGTCTGAGCCAAATTCTTATTAATTTGGCAAGTTAAGGTGTAATATTAAATCGGAGTCATGAATATGAAAATAAGAAACTGGATTTCAGCTGTGATTCTCCTGTTGTTTGCCGCATCCTGTGTGCCTACCCAGAAATACCGGGAAATGGAGAACAAAAAGATGGATTTGAACCAGGAAAGAGATGATTTGTTTGCCAGCAATGAAAGGCTGACAGTTGATAATCTGGAGATGAAATCAAAAATCACTGCCATTGAGGCCGACCTGGAAGAAATTGAAACCGAACAGGAGGCAGTACAGGAGGAATACGATAAACTCAAGGGTGTGTACGATGATCTGAGCCGCCGGTATGATGATCTCAGGCAGTCTCAGGATGCACTTCTGAAGGGGCATAACAGGGAGACAAAGCGCCTTCTCACCGAATTGCAGAGTGCCCAGCAGGATTTAATCGATAAGGAAGATCGACTCAGAGAACTGGAGGATAATGCTACACAAAAAATGGTAGACCTCGAACAACTCCGGGCTGAGCTGGAGGCAAGGAACCAGCGTCTGATTGAAGTTGAATCTGTCATGAATGCCAAGGATGCACAAATGAGAGCATTGAAAGAGGCTATTACAGCCGCGCTATATGGATTTGAGAAAGAGGGACTCTCGGTGTATACCAAAAACGGGATGCTTTATGTATCAATGGACGAAAAGTTATTGTTCCAGACAGGTAGCATTGAAGTTGATCCGAGGGGAGTCGAAGCACTCAAAACCCTTGCTGGTGTTCTGGAGAATAACAGGGATATAAAGATCAATGTTGAAGGACACACAGATGATGTACCCGTCAGGGCAAATGCTTCTTATGCGGATAACTGGGATCTTAGTGTAAAAAGAGCAACCTCAATTGTCCGGATCATTCTTGATAATTCGTCAATTGATCCCCGGCGTTTAACTGCTTCAGGGCGAGGAGAATTTCTGCCAATTGATAATACCGGTACAGCAATAACCCGCCAGAAGAACCGGCGTACAGAAATTATCCTGACACCGAGGCTGGATGAATTGTACAATCTCCTGGAATCAAACTAGGACTCAGCCGGCAGGAGACTGAAAGCCACAGGAAACACCTACGGGATGAAGCCGATAATAAAAACCGTATGCTGCCGGATACTATAAATTTCATTCGAAAGCTCACCCTTCGCAAGCTGTGGAATATCCTTGTCGTTCAGCTTTCATATAGTTTTTCTGCCATATTGAAAAGACCCATAGTCTGGGGTAGTCCATGGTTTGTCAGCATTGAACCCGCTTCGGTATGCAATCTTACCTGTCCCCAGTGCCCGGTTGGAGCGGGAGACATAGCTCGCGAAAATAAATTCATGACAGAGGATGCTTACAGGGAGTTGCTTGATCAGATCTCGCCTTCAACCTCTATGCTCAGCCTGTATTTTCAGGGTGAACCACTTATGAATCAAAGGTTTGCAAGATTTGTCAGGCTGGCTTCAGATCGGAATATTTACACCCAGACATCTACTAACGGACAGCTGCTGACAGAGGATGTTTGCCGGGAACTGGTCGACGCGGGACTCGATCGCATTATTATCTCACTGGATGGTACCGACCAGGAGTCTTACCAGACTTACCGCAGGGGAGGGGAGTTTCAGAAGGTTGAGCATGGAGTCAGGACGCTGGACCGCCTTCGCCGGGAAAAAGGATCCAATAAGCCATACCTGATCATCCAGTTCCTGGTCTTCAGGCATAACCAGCTGCAAATTCCTGAAGCGAAAAGATTGGCCAGGGATTGGGGGGCAGATAAATTATGGATTAAGTCAGCCCAGATTGAATATCCGGAATCTGCCGATGAGTTGATACCGGTCGCAAATGGTAACAAGGAATCTCTGAGTCCGAAGGGAAGTGGCCCCGTATTTCCCCATAAATTCAGTCGTTATGAAAAATCCCCTTCCGGGGAATGGAAATTAAGGGCTACGCTGCGAAACCGCTGTAAACGCCTTTGGCAGACGACAGTCATTACAAGTGATAAAATCATTGTCCCCTGTTGTTTTGACAAGCGAGCAGAATTTCCGATGGGCCGTCTCGGGGGAAAGGAAATGTCAGGTGAACAAAACCCGGCTGTGGCTTCAGGATTCGGATCGATCTGGAAAAGCAAAGAATACCAGGATTTTAGAAAGAAAGTCCTTACAGAAAGAAAGGGAATCGAAATTTGCACGAATTGTACGGAAGGAATTGCTAAACTTTCATAATATCAACCTCCTTAAGCTCCAAATCCTTGTCTACCTTTTCGATATACTCATCTGTGAGCTTCTGTACTTCTGATTCACCGTTCTTCTGTTCGTCTTCAGGAAGACCATCCTTTTGGAGAGATTTCAACTCATCGTTGGCATCACGGCGGGCATTACGTATCCCTATCTTTGTGTCCTCTCCCTCCTGCTTGACCTGTTTGACAAGATCCTTCCTTCGTTCCTCAGTAAGGGGCGGAATGCTGAGTCGAATGATTTCACCATTGTTTTCCGGTGTGATCCCGATATTGGCCTGAAGTATGGCTTTCTCGATGGGATGAATCACATTTTTATCCCATGGCTGAATCATAACTGTTTTTACATCAGGAGTGCCTATGTTAGACACCTGGTTCAGGGGTGTCATCACTCCATAATAGTCTACCATGATTCCATCTACGATATTAGCATTGGCCTTGCCGGCACGGATTTTTATGAGTTGGCTTTCCAGGTGATCAATGGATTTGTTCATATTATCCCTGGCTTCGTCCAAAACCATTATAACCAATTCGTCCATGGCTGAATGTATTTTGCAATTTTAAAACTGAAATATAATCAGATTTTCACTAATGTACCAATACTTTCACCCATAATGACCCGTTTCAGGTTCCCCTTTTCATTCATATTGAAAACAATAATGGGAAGCTTATTTTCAAGACACATTAAAAATGCTGTCTGGTCCATCACCTTGAGATTCTTAGAGATAGCATCATCAAATGTGATTTCATTGTATTTTGTTGCCGATGGATCCTTCTCAGGATCAGTACTATACACACCATCTACCCGGGTGCCCTTCAGAAGCACGTCTGCCTCAATTTCAACGGCTCTCAGAGAAGATGCTGTGTCAGTTGTGAAAAAGGGATTTCCTGTACCGAAGGTAAAAATGGCCACTTCACCGCGGGATAGGCAATCCAGGACTTTCTCCTTTCCGTAACGCATTCCTACCGGTTCCATGGGGATGGCAGTGAAAAGGGATGCTTTTTTTCCTGAATTTTCGAAGGCGGATTGAAGAGCCAGTCCATTTATAACCGTAGCCAGCATCCCCATGTAATCGCCTTTAACTCTGTCAAAACCTTCCGATGTACCTGATAGACCACGGAAAATATTACCCCCTCCGATGACAATTCCCACGGCAACCCCGAGTTCTGTGATCTCGTTGATCTGGTTGACATATTCACTGAGCCTGGTGGGATCAATGCCCTGCCCGGCTTCCCCCGAAAGGGATTCCCCGCTTAACTTTAGAAGTATCCTTTTGTATTTGACCATAGTCGTTGATTAGAGGAATTAAAGATAATTAATAAAAAAAAACCGCAACCAACATAATGCTGATCGCGGTTCAACTCGGCTATTAGTCTTACTAGTTTTTCAGACCGAAACGGACGAAACCGGTGACGGTAAGCTCCTTCTCTACCTTCTGGAGGTACTGAGTTACAGTTTTTTTATTGTCTTTTACAAAAGCCTGGTCAAGCAGTGTGTTCTCCCTGAAGAACTTGTTGAGTTTTCCCTCAGCAATTTTGTCGAGAATCGCCTCGGGCTTGCCTTCTTTGCGTGCCTGCTCACGGCCAATTTCCAGTTCTTTGTCAATGACTTCCTGGGTAATGCCATCCCTGTTGACGGCAACCGGGTTCATTGCGGCTATCTGCATGGCAACGTCCTTACCTACCTGTGTGTCAGCGATTTCCTGGTTAAGTCCAACCAGACTTGCGAGCATGTTTCCAGGATGAATATAGGCAGTTACGCTTGCGGCATCTATTTTATTGTAGAAGGGAAGTTCGAGTTTCTCTCCAATAATACCAACCTGTTCGATCACTGCTTCTTCAACAGATTTACCGGAGAGGTCAAGAGCCTTGAGGGCATCAAGGTCAGCGGGTTGTTTTTCTGTAGCCAGATCAAGAATGCTCCGGGCAAATGCAATGAAGTTATCGTTCTTTGCCACGAAATCAGTTTCACAATTAAGGACGATCATAAACCCCTGCTTGCCATCTGCAGTGGTCTTTGCCAGAACAACTCCTTCGGATGCTTCACGGTCGGCCCTTTTGTTGGCAACGGACTGTCCTTTTTTGCGAATTATTTCGGTAGCCTTTTCAAAATCACCGTTTGCTTCCTGGAGGGCTTGTTTACAGTCCATCATTCCGGCACCGGTCATTTTCCTGAGTTTTGAAACGTCAGCAGCTTTAATATCAGCCATTTCTTTAATATTTTTAAATTATTTAATCAATTATTTTTTTTCGGGATCCTTTTCGGCTACGGGGGCAGCAGCTTCTTTTGCCTTACGTACTGCGGAAACTTCTTTAATCTTTTCCAAAACTGCTTCAGGTTCTTTAGTTGCTAAACCCTCAGCTTCTTCAACTTTTTTCTGGGCTTCTTTCTCCTTGCTGGCAACTTCCTTTTCTTTCTCCATCCTGCGCTCACCCAGTCCTTCTTCAATTGCATCGCAAACCTCGTTAACAATCAGGCTGATTGATTTTGAGGCATCGTCATTTGAAGGGATGGGGAATTCAACGATCCTTGGATCTGAGTTTGTATCCACCATTGCAAATACTGGTATGTTCAGCCTGCTGGCTTCACGTACTGCGATGTATTCCTTGGTAATATCAACAACAAATAATGCTGCCGGAAGACGGGTCAGATCGACAATGCTTCCAAGGTTTTTCTCAAGCTTGGCACGTTGCCTCATAATCTGAAGTTTTTCACGCTTTGAAAGCACTTTGAAGGTACCATCGGTAGCCATATTGTCAATTGTTGTCATCTTCTTGACTGCCTTACGGATGGTCGGGAAGTTTGTTAGCATTCCACCGGGCCAGCGTTCCGTAACATAAGGCATGTTAATCTTTTGTACGCATTCGGAAACGATATCTTTTGCCTGCTTTTTGGTAGCGACAAAGAGTATTTTCCTTCCAGACTTGGCAATTTGCTTAAGTGCAGCCGAGGCTTCATCAAGCTTATCTGCTGTTTTTTGAAGATCAATAATATGGATCCCGTTTTTCTCCATAAAGATATACGGAGCCATGTTTGGATTCCACTTCCTTTTCAGGTGGCCGAAATGCACACCTGCATCTAATAACTCATTAAAACTTTTCATTACAATATTGAATTTATGTTTACTTTCTCTTTATCAACCTGTGGGTAGCCCTGGATTCCGGTTCATTGCTGGTATCAGCTTTTTCAGACCGGATTGCAGGAGTCCCTCAGGTTTGGATACTAAACAAAGCCCGCGGCCTAGCGCTTGGAGAATTGGAATTTCTTTCGTGCCTTCGGCTGTCCTGGCTTCTTCCGCTCCACTTCACGTGGATCACGGGTAAGTAGTCCCTGGGTCTTCAGTAACGGCTTGACCTCCGGGTCGATCTTAACCAAAGCTCTTGAAATGGCAAGCCGGAGTGCTTCTGCCTGTCCCTTGAAACCGCCACCGTCGAGATTGACTTTGATGTCATATTTGCCATGGACCTCGGCAAGTTTGAGTGGCTGTTCTACAACGTATTGCAGTGTTTCCTTAGGGAAATATTCTTTATAATCCTTCTTATTGATAGTGATCTGTCCTTTGCCATCGCTTAAATAGATCCTGGCAACTGCTGCCTTTCTTCTTCCTATAGTATTAATAACCTCCATGGGGTATTACTTAATATCGTTATGATTAATTTTTTTTGGTTTCTGTGCTTCATGGGGATGTTCGGAACCGGCATAAACATTCAGGTTACGGAATAATTCCGCCCCAAGCCTGCTTTTTGGAAGCATTCCCTTAACAGCCTTTTCTACAACTGCAATGGGCTTTTTGGCCATCAGTTTTTCCGGGGTTTCAATTACCTGTCCACCCGGATAGCCTGTATGCCTGAAATACTGCTTATCAGTCATTTTCTTACCGGTGAGCTTTACTTTCTCCGCATTGATAATAATAACATTGTCCCCGCCATCTACATGTGGAGTAAAATCCGGCTTATGCTTTCCTCTCAGTATGAAAGCTACATTGCTGGCTAATCTTCCCAGAATCTGATCATTGGCATCGACCAGGACCCATTCCTTCTTAACAGTCTTCCTATTTGCCGATTTTGTCTTGTAACTCAAAGTATCCACTTTCCTTGATTTATTTGTCTGTTTATGATATTCTAACCCTAAAATTGTGGTTCGCAAAAATACAAATCTTTTTTCGAATACGGCAATAAACAATACAAATAATTTTTTCGTTTGACAAAAGTCTCGCTATCAGGTTATTACCTTAGGTTTTAATAGAGTAAAATAATTCTTTTATAAGGTTTAAAACAATAATATTTTAAATTGCAATATGTTCGGCAAGGAAGTACATTCCAGAATCTATTTTATTACTCTGGCCTGTCTTGCAGCAAGCCTTCCCCTTTCGGTTTATACTACAAGCCTTTTCCAACTTGTCTTGTTGGGAAACTGGTTACTGGAAGGCCGTTACGTGGAGAAGTGGTTGATGTTTCGCAGCCGCCGTTCCATCTGGATGATCGTCTCCATCTATTTATTGTTTCTTATTGGACTCCTTTATACCAGCGATTACTCCTATGCTTTTCATGATCTCAGGATCAAGCTTCCCATGCTGGGCCTCGTTATATTAATGGGGACAACCCCTCCGGTGAGTCAGTCACAACTGAAATGGATACTTCTCGCTCTTGCGGCCGGAGTAGTGATAGGATCACTGGCCAGTATCTCGGCACTGTTTGGTATCATTGATGTGGATTTCAAGGACATGAGAGAAATTTCATTATTTGTCAGCCATATCCGATTTTCACTTCTGATTAATGTTGCCATATTTTCATTAATCTACATGGTTTTCAAGAGGGAATACTCACCCAGGTCCTGGGAACCACCAGTCTATACGGGGATAATGATATGGCTTGTAATATTCCTGTTTATCCTTCAGTCAATTACCGGGATTTTCATATTCCTGTTTGTCTCCTTTTTGATTTTCTGGATCTATTTGCACAGGGTATGGAGTGTTGTTCTCCGGTGGACCCTTGCTGTAATTATGCTGGCAGCTCTTGTAATGGGAATGTCATTACTGACCAAATCACTTGGCCGCTTTTACAATGTAAAACATTTCGATCCTGAGACAATCGAGCAGACAACCACAGGGGGAAGGCCTTATACACACGATTTCAGCAGTCCCTTTTTAGAGAATGGCAACTACATCTGGCTATATCTTTGTGAACCTGAAATGAAGCAGGAATGGAATCGTGTCAGTGAGATTGATTACATGGGAACGGATGCCCAGGGAAATGATATCAGGTTCACGCTAATCCGGTATCTTACCTCCCTGGGATTGCGAAAAGATTCTGTCGGAGTAGGGGTGTTAAGCTCTGAAGATATTGACTGCATTGAGCAGGGGAAGGCCAATTATCTGTATGGGAGGAAATGGAGTTTTTATGCCAAGGTTTACGAGATCATTTGGCAGGTTGATGTGTACAGAAAAGGTGGAAATCCATCCGGTCATTCGGTTACCCAGAGGATCTTGTATTTCGAGGCGGCATCTGCGATTTTTAAGGAGCATCTTTGGTTCGGGGTTGGCACGGGTGACGTGGTCAGCCATTACGAGGAATACTACGAAAGTATGGGAAGTCCCCTGACCATGCCCTGGCGCCTGAGGGCACACAACCAGTTTTTAACATTCCTTCTGACCTTTGGGATCATTGGTTTTGTATGGATCATGATCAGTTTTTTGTATCCCATTTTCCTGGAAGGCAAAAACCGTGATTACCTGATCTGGATGTTTATATTGATTGTCCTTTTGTCCTGGCTGAATGAAGACACCCTCGAAACCCATACCGGGGTCTCATTTTTTGCTTTTTTCTATGCTCTCTTTTTGCTGGCAACCGTACCAAGAAAAGATTAATTCATAATATTGCTGAATGCAAAGCCACGAAGAAATAATGCAGCAGGCCATCCGCCTTTCGATCGAAAATGTAGAGAGGGGAGGAGGACCCTTCGCTGCAATTATTGCCCGTGAGGGTGAAATCCTTGCCACGGGTGTAAACACGGTTGCTGACGATAATGATCCAACAGCCCATGCCGAGGTAAACGCCATCCGGGCAGCCACCGGTAAACTCGAAAATTTTCATCTGGATAACTGCATCCTCTATACTACCTGTGAACCTTGTCCCATGTGCCTCGGCGCTGTTTATTGGGCCGGACTCAGCGAAATCTATTATGGCAACAGCAGGGAGGATGCTGCCCGTTACGGTTTCCAGGACGAGCATATTTACGAGGAGATGGAGCGCCCCCTCGACCGGCGGCAGATGAGTTTCAGCCAGCTACTTGGTGCACAAGCCCTCGAGGCATTTAAGCTATGGGACCAGAAATCAGACAAGATCATTTACTAGTGGGGGAAGATCAAGGATTGGCAGTCAACCCAAGGCTGACTACAGATTTTTTCAGGCGGGATGTCCTTGATGTTGCTCCGGAGCTATTGGGGAAATTACTGGTTCGCCGGTTCGCCGACGGAAGGCAAATGTCTGGACGGATAACTGAAGTGGAGGCATACCGGGGAGCGGAAGACCTTGCCTGTCATGCATCAAAGGGAAGAACGGAAAGGAACAGGATCATGTTTGATCCAGGAGGTTGCATCTATATGTATCTCATTTATGGCATGTACTGGATGCTAAACATCGTCACAGGAGAGGAGGCAGTACCCCAGGCGGTGCTTCTGCGTGGTCTGGATTCGGTTGAGGGACCGGGCCGGCTAAGCAGGGAGTTTGAGATTGGAAGGGACTTCTATGGGGAATCGCTGGTTGACTCGGAACGGCTATGGGTTGAGGATCATCCGGGCGTGGTGAAGGTTGAGGGCAGTCCCCGAATAGGGATAGCCTATGCCGGAGAGTACTGGGCCTCCCGTCCATGGCGTTTTATCAAAGTTAATTAATCTTAAAATCGCCGTGAATCTCGTGAAAAATACTTTTATTTGCTGATAATCCGAATTACCTCGAAACTATTGTCTATGAATTCATTCAGACGAGCCAACATCATAACTGGCTGGATCGTTTTTCTAATTGCCGCAGTTGTTTACCTGATTACAAAAGAACCCACTGCAAGTTTCTGGGATTGTGGGGAATTTATTGCCAGCTCCTATAAGCTTGAGGTAGGGCATCCTCCGGGAGCTCCCTTCTTCATGCTGATCTCAAATTTTTTCTCCCTTTTTGCGTCTGGCCCTGACCAGGTTGCCAAATGGGTCAATACTATGTCCGCCCTTGCAAGCGCGATGACGATCGCATTTTTATTCTGGACCATAACCCATCTTGCAAGGAAAATTGTAAGCAAGAATGGGGAGCTGGACAGAGCGGCACTCATCTCTGTAATCGGAGCAGGGTTTGTTGGTGCCCTGGCGTATACATTCTCAGATACCTTCTGGTTTTCAGCTGTGGAGGCAGAGGTATATGCAACATCCAGTTTGTTTACTGCCATGGTTTTCTGGGCTATCCTGAAATGGGAGAATGTTGCCGATTCACCCCGGGCAAACCGGTGGATTGTACTGATCGCATATCTCATGGGATTGTCAATCGGGGTCCACCTGCTGAATCTGCTTGCCATCCCTGCCATCGTATTTGTATACTACTTCCGGAAATATGAAACCACAAGGAATGGAGTGCTTGCCAGCATTGGTGTATCGGGATTGATCCTCCTGGTATTGTTATACATTATCATTCCCGGTATTATACGGGTTGCGGGTGTTTTCGAGCTGATTGCGGTAAACGGCATTGGCCTGCCGTTTAACTCGGGGACCGTGATATTTATTATCGTAACTGCAGGGGTACTGGCATATCTGATCATGTACACCCATAGAACACGCAAAGTTCTTATGAACACCATACTTGTCTCATTCACTGTGATAACTATAGGATATTTTTCGTACGGGATTATCCTGATCCGGTCGATCACAAACACACCCATGGAGCAGAACGATCCTGAGACGGTCTTTTCCCTCCTGGATTACATCAACCGGGAACAGTACGGTTCGAGTCCCCTGATCCGCGGACAATATTACAATGCTCCCATCATAAGCGCTGGAGAGGGCAAGCCCATACGATCCAAGATTGATGACCGGTACGAGGTCACCAGCTATCGTCAAAATCTGGAATTCGATGACAGGTTCCAGACTCTTTTCCCACGAATGTGGAGTTCCCAGCCCGATCATATTCAGGCATATGAAAAGTGGGGGAAGATTGAAGGCACACCCATTACGGTCACTTACCCTGACGGGGAATCGCAGATACTTCAAAAACCAACGATGGGTGAGAACCTGAGATTTTTCATGCGTTACCAGGTGGGATACATGTACCTGCGATATTTTATGTGGAATTTTGCGGGAAGGCAGAATGACTACCAGGGGAATGGGGAAGTTCACAAGGGGAACTGGCTCAGCGGGATTACTTTCATAGATGAATCGAGATTGGGTCAGCAGGAGAATCTTCCTGCCTTCATGAAAGACAATCCGGCCAGGAACAGGTATTATATGCTTCCTCTTTTACTCGGGATAGGGGGATTGCTGTTCCAGTATCAAAGACACAGGAAGGATTTCTGGGTGGTCTCCCTGTTGTTTTTCATGACCGGTATCGCAATAGTGCTATACCTGAACCAGTACCCCTTACAGCCACGGGAAAGGGATTATGCCTATGCCGGCTCATTCTATGCTTTTGCCATGTGGATTGGTCTGGGAGTCCTGGGCTTGTCGGAAGTTCTTCGCAGGAAAATTCCGGGGATAATTGCTCCCATTGTTGCCACACTGGCCTGTTTAATGCTTGTACCTGTGATTCTTGCAAAGGAAAACTGGGATGACCATGACCGGTCGGATCGTTATACGACAAGGGACTTTGCATATAATTACCTTGCCTCCTGTGCACCGAATTCCATTCTGTTTACCAATGGTGATAATGATACTTTTCCCCTTTGGTATCTCCAGGAAGTTGAAGGGGTAAGAACAGATGTCAGGGTGGTCAACCTGAGTTATCTTGGGGCTGACTGGTATATACAGCAGGTTTCCCGCAAGGCATATGATTCAGATGGGGTTCCCTTTGCCATGACTCTTGATCAGTACCGCACCGGCAAAAGGGATTTTGTTTACCTGGTCAACCGGATTGACGATTACGTTGACCTTGGTGAAGCCATGGCTTTTCTTCGGAGTGAGGACCCGAGGACCAAGTCCCTCGGGAATAACAGGGACAGGATCGATTATATCCCGGCATCAAAATTCATCATACCAATAGATTCTTCACATATAATTGAAACAGGGACAGTAAGGCCTGAACTTGCTGAGTTAATCGAGCCTGCCATCAGATGGGAGATAACCGGTTCCAGCATCAGGAAAAATGAAATGATGGTGCTGGATCTCCTGGATAATAATAACTGGGAGCGACCCGTTTATTATGCAGTGACCGTATCAAGGGATCTCTACATGAACCTGCAGGATTATTTCCAGCTTCAGGGACTGGCCTACAGGGTAGTCCCCATAAAGCATACTTCTGTTCAGGGGCAGCTTGGCAGTGTTGACATTGATATATTGTTCGACAATATGGTGAACAAGTTCAGATGGGGAGGGATTTCGGATCCTTCGGTTTACCTGGATGAGAATATAAAGCGAATGCTCATTAATTTCAGAAATAACTTTGGTCGTCTGGCCAGCGAATGCCTGGTACAGGGTGATACTGTCAAAGCAAAAGTGGCGCTGGACAGATGTATGGAGGTGATACCCAGGGAAGCCGCCCCGTTTGATTATTTCATGATACCAATCATTGAGGCATACTACCGTCTCGGCGAGACTGAGCTGGCCAATTCATTTCTTTCTGAATTATCTGATATTACCGAAGAAGATCTGCGCTATTTCATAAGTTTTGACAGAAAGCATAATGCGTTGCTGGACTATGATAAGCAGATCCGCATGCATACAATGCAGGAATTAGTAAGGTTGTCTTCACAGAACGGACAGACAGAATTGTCAAATAAGCAGGAGGAAACATTTCAGGCACTATTATTGTTATATCAATCAAATAGTTAAATTTGCAGGCTGATGCTGTTTGTTAAGACACCAATACTGATTATGAGGCTCTTCCCCGAGCTTATCTGGCGTTTCACCTCAAAGGAGGAAAAGCAGGATAATCATGTATTTCTCACATTCGATGACGGTCCCACTCCCGAGGTCACAACCTGGGTACTGGATTGCCTCAAGGAATACAATGCCAGGGGGACCTTCTTTTGCCTGGGCCGGAATGTAGACAAGTATCCAAAAATATACAATCAGATCCTCGACCAGGGACATGCAGTCGGTAACCATACATACAGCCATCTTAAAGGATGGAATACACCTGATTCAGAGTACTTTGATGATGTTCAGCTGGCAAGCCAAAACATCGAAAGCGAACTTTTCCGTCCTCCCTACGGCAGGTTCCGTAAAAAACAGATCAGGGAACTCTCAAAAGACTACAAAATAGTCATGTGGGACCTCCTCAGCCAGGACTATGATAGTGGTATCAGTCCCCAGAAATGCCTTGCAAACGTCGAATCACACATCCGGCCCGGCTCAATCATCGTTTTCCATGACTCATTCAAAGCCAAAAAGAACCTCTACTACACCCTCCCGCAGATCCTTGATAAATACAGCGGCGAGTACGAATTTCTTCCCATCGTAAAAACTCCCGAGGTTTCAGAGCAGAGGGTTGCGGTTTAGCCTTGAATATAGGTTTCTGCCTGCTCAACCAACCAACGAATTGAAAAGTTCCTCGTATTGTTTCACGACTGAATCCCATTGAAAATCAGCGCGGGTCCTGACAAGATTATTACCGATAAATTTATCCCGGTCCAGCTTCCCCAAATCCTTAATGCAATCCGTCACCTCAGCGGCAGAGCGAAAGTATCCGGCATTCTCTCCAAGTACCCATTTATTATAGGGATTGTCATGTGCAAAGATCAGCGTCCCGGCAGCCATTGCTTCCAGAAGTGAAGGGTTGGTACCTCCAACCGAATGGCCATGGAAAGATGCAATTGAGTAATGTCTCAGGTGATCCAGTTTTTCCGAATCAAAAATTCCTCCCAGAAACTTCAGCCTTTTGTCTTTTCCATATTGCCGGTACATCTTCTTGCCATATTTTCTGGAATAATCTCCGACAATTAAAAGCGGTTCCTGAACAGGAGAGGCCAGAAATCCATCGATTATCATTTGAATTTTGTTCTCCGGTTCAAGGCGGGCAACAATAAGGTAATAGCATCCGGGATTGATTCCAAATCCCTCCAAAATTCCCTCGTCCCAATTTTGTCTGATATCTGCTCCGAAAGGGATCATGCTTGCTTCTACAGAATATTTCTCTTTGTAATACTTTGCAATTACCGGATGATCACAAACAATGGCATCTGAATATCTCACAGCAGTACTTTCTGTCCGGCGGATCACCTTTTTCGTAATCACGCCCCATTTTTCCCTCTGCCATTCCATCCCGTCCATATGGGTCACCAGTTTTGTTCCTCTGCGAGGCAAGTAAGGATACCAGGGTGCTGCTGTTGCGTAGCCGCATTCGAGGATTACATCTGCCTCCCGTCTAATGGCATCTTTAATGCATTTTAAATCATACAGGTAATTACCGCTGGCTTCTAAATATCCTTTCAGGGCAGATTTCCTTATAATCCCGACACCCTGGTGGTTATTCTCCTGGAATGAGTGAGAAAAAGAATTATAAACCCACACATTATTACCCAAACCAGCCAATCCGGCCGATAAATTTTCTGCAAATTCTTCGAATCCACCATAGTTGTTAGGAATTCCTCTTGTACCGGTTATGGCTATCCGCATTAATTCCTATATTTTAAAATATTTAACCGTAACTTTATTTAGCATATCAGAACTGCTTAGGTGTGATCATTTACTAATAACTGTTAAGTTCTTAAGTTAATTCCAATTATTGAAATATCTGCAATTTAAAATATCATCCCTCAAAAAGCAGGACTATTATCTACTAAGTCTATTATTGCTTACATTAATTGTAAGACTTGTCTTCTTTTTCCTTCTTCATCCATATTCCAATGATATTATGGATAAGGAATTCTCTTCTGGTGGGGATCCGGCTAACTATCATGAGATGGCAGTTAATATTGTTGAGTCAAGAAGTTTAGAGAATTTTAATCCCAAAAAGGTACCTGGATATCCTGTTGCAATTGCCATTGTATATCTGATATTTGGTCCAAATCCGGCAACAGTCATATTACTCCAGCAGTTCATCAGTATTCTGTCCATATATCTCTTGATACAAATTGCTAGTCTGCTATTTAGGCCGAAAATCGGATTAGTTGCCGGTATTATATACGCATTTGATCCACATAGTATTTTCTACAGTTTAACTCTTATGTCAGAAACTATTTTTATCTGTATTTTTCTCTTTGCCGTCTATCTGCTATTGCGGTCAATCCAAACTAGAAAATTATCATATTTTATATATACTGGAATTCTCCTGGCTACTGGCACTTATTTTAAAAACGTTCTTATCTATTTTCCATTGCTATTATCAGGACTTCTATTAATCTATTATAGGCAGAATAGACTATTAATGAGCAAGATCCTTATTATGCTGACTATGTATTGTATGCTTTTACTGCCATGGTTTTTTTATAATTATTCTCAGTATGGCTCAATAGGATTTTCAACATTGCGAGGAAGAAATATGCTTCTTTACAATGTAGCAATATGTGAATCTGTCAGAACAGGTAAAGATATTCAACTGGTAAGAAGTGAGCTCAAGGAAAAGGCGGGTGAAAAGTATAAGCTGGAAGGAAAGGATCCTATATACGTTGCAAAAAAATATGCCAGCTATAGTCATAACTATATTAAGTCAAATCTCTTTTATTATTCTTTGATACACCTGAGAGGCATCAGAAATGCAATATTTGATCAAAGTCGGGTGAAAATTGTTGACTACTTTATGGATAAAGAAGAACAGTCATCCTACTCCTACAAACTGAAAGATGTAAATCGTGAAATGGTATTTGGAAAGGCCATGGGAAGATTTAGAGGATACTTTAATACCAGTAAAGAAGCAGTTATTCTGGGAATTACAATTTCAGTCTACATGATTATTGTCTATGCCAGCTGCGTAATTGGACTTTTCACCCTGGTACGACGTCATAGATACAAAATTCTCCTGTTTATTGGTTTTATACTTATATACTTCCTCGGTCTGGCAGGTGTTGTTGGTATAGTAAGATATAAACTACCCATAGTACCATTTTATTCAATAATTAGTGCATTAGGCATTTGGGTGGTATATATCAAGTTCCGTCGGTCTACGAAAGATGTAACAGGTTAATCAAGTCAAAGTGTAAATTTCCTTCCTTAAATTTCTAAATTTGATGAATCGAAGCTAGAAACTTGAAAGAGAATAAACCAGGCCTCCGAGTACTTATTGTTGTTCCATTTACCAGACCGGATTTTTCCGGGAGTGGGATTAATGCCTTTAACAATGCCAGTTATCTGAATGGGATTGGATATGATGCAACAATTTTAACCTTTAATCGAAACCTTAGATTGAGGAATAGAGAAATGACTGAAGGAGTAAAGATAATTCGTATTCCTTATTTCAATAAAAACCTTCTGTACAAAATACTATCGCTGCCTTTTATACTTCTGTATTATTTATGGTATGTTCTCAGGAATAAAATAATTTTTGTTTATGGTGCCCACATTATTGGCTATCAAATTCTGATAATCCTGGGAAAAATGTTCAAGAAAAAAGTTGTATTCCGGTCTCTACTGCTAGGAGCCGATGATATGGATACCTTGTTTCAAGATAAATCAGGATTTGCCAAAAGAATTCTTCGCTCTTTGTTTCGATTGATTGATATATATTTTGCCATAAATCCTGTTTTTGCTGAAAAATTTAAAAGATGGATAGGTGATGATCAGGAAATTTTTCTGAGTTCTCAGGGTGTAAACATCAAGAATTTTAAACCATGTTCTATTGAATACTCTAAAAATCTGAGAATAAAATATGGATTTGATGAGTCAAAATTTCTCATATTGAGTGTTGGATTTTTAATAAATCGTAAAGGTTTTTCAGAGACATTCGATGTCATGCAAAATTTAGATACGGATTTTTTGTATTTATTGGTGGGGGAAAATGAGTTCGGACCAAACCATTTCATGAGAAAGTACAATTCACAGGCTCAAAAATTGAAGGAGGATGGCATAAGGTTACTTGACGATAAGATTCATTTTCGCGCAGCCACCAATTTAATGATGGAATATTACCAAATGGCTGATCTGGTGCTAATAAACAGTCATTCAGAAGGCGTCCCCAACACTCTCCTCGAAGCAATGGCATGCGGAAAAACCGTTCTGGCAAAAATGATTCCTGGCACCGATTATATTATTGAACACGGGGAAACAGGATTTCTTTACAAGGATTCAAAAGAAATGAAAGAATGGTTGTTAAAATTGCAAAACGACAAACTATTACTTTCTAAAATTGGAAACAGGGCCATGGAAGAAATAAGGGATAAATGGACTATTAGCAGGATCTGGGAAGACTTGAATCAAAAATTGGCATGAAGCCTTTGATGAACAAAGCAAAAGTTAAAATACTATATTTCATCCAGTTACCGCCTCCACATCATGGAGTGTCGATGATGAATTCACAGATCTATCACAGCGAGGAAATTAATAATGAGATTGATAAACTATTACTTGAGATTAGGTTCAGCCAGAAATTATCAGAGCTACGTCGTTTGAGTATCAAAAAAATAAAAGGATTTATTGATCTGAATAGAAATCTTCATAAGATCCTTGAAAAGGAACATCCTGATTATCTGTATTTTTCATTTATGCCTGTAGGCAAGGGATTTTGGAGGGACTTATTGTTTATTCGGACAATTAAGAAATTTGATACTCATATAATCTACCATCTTCATAATCGTGGGATTGGTAAGAGATCCAGTAATCTTATTTGGAAGAAGCTGTATCGCTACGTATTTTCAAATTCCTTGACAATTCATCTGAGTCAGGGACTCATGGAGAAAGAGATTTTTCCGTTAAAAATACCTAATCTCAGATCATTGGTGGTACCAAATGGAGTACCTGCATATGATATTAATGGGATTAAGGAACAACCATCTTCCATCACCCTGCTATTTTGCTCAAATATCTTTCCACAGAAAGGAATTTATGACTTATTGAAAATTATGTCTGAGGTAAGCAAACAAAGAAAGGACATATGTTTGCGAATAGTAGGTGAATTTATGAGAAGAAGGTTTGAGGAAAGACTATTGAAATTAATTGATCAAAGAGGTTTAAAAGACTTTGTTACTGTTGAGGGGCCAAAGTATGGAAAGGACAAGGAATCAGAATATTTAAATGCGGATGTTTTTATTTTCCCAAGCTATTTTAGCGAGGAGTGCTTTCCTCTGGTGATATTGGAGGCAATGAGCTTTCAATTGCCAATTGTTTCAAGCAATATCGGAGCGATTCCGGAGATAATTGAAAATGGTAAAGAAGGAGTTCTGGTAAATCCAAGAGATATTAATGGATTTGTGGAAGCAGTAATCCATCTTGCCGAACATAAGACCGAAAGACAAAAAATCGGGATAGCATCAAGGAAAAAATTCCAGGGAAACTATACAATACAACACCTGGAAAAAAATATCAAAATGGCATTCACAAGATGAGCTGTTGAAAGGAATGAAGATCTTATTTATAACATATGTTAACCGTTCAGGTTCCACTTTCCTCGCAAATCTGTTGAGTAGTTCGGAAGACATTTGTGTTTGTCCGGAAAGTGATATTCTGGTTTCTCTATTTTTGGAGGATCCCAACAAGGAGGTATATTATCCAGCGGATCAACTTTTAAAGAGTTTCAGCAAGGATATGAAAATGGGAGCATGGGAAATTGGTTCGGATATTGAATCCTGTTTATCGGAAGCGAAAACAAACTTTCAATTTTTTATGGAGGTAATCAGAAATTACAGAGATCGAAAAAAACCTTCAGCTAGCCTTATAGTTTTTAAGGCAGAAAGGTTGTCTTTTCTGATGTCAAGACTTGGAAATTTTGATACTCCTAAGGATGAAGCTGCAATCCGGTTTCTCTCATTAATCAGAGATCCAAGGGCTGTAATCTCATCCCAATTGAATACTATTCATCCTGAGTATAATCATCCTATGACCAGAAATGTTGTTTGGACTTCTGTTCACTGGAATCGAAGTTTGAGCAGGATTAATCTATTCAACTCTGAAAAGTCACCTTTGCTTATTATCAAATTTGAGGATCTGATAAGTAAGAATAACAAGTGTGTTACAGAAATAGCCAGATTTCTCGGGCTAAATTTGGAGGGGCTAAATCCAGAAAAAGGAGAGCTATTGATGACTATGCCGATTAATGTAAAATCTATTCATAAGTTGGCTAACCAGAATCCAGAGTCGGAAAGAATAGATGGTTGGCGTTCTGTTTTATCACCAAAAAACACATATTTAATTGAACGAACCTGCAGGATTGGAATGGAAATGTTTGAGTATACCAGAAAGAATTCAGGTATCCGTTTGTTAGAAGAACTGAACCGGATAATCTACATATTTACATACAACATCCAGGTACTATACAGAAAACTGAAATTAAAGCTCGCCAATTTCTAGCACATAGTATATGAATATTTTGAAACGTGCAAATCGCAAGGTCAGGTATCTGTGGAATCAACTGAAATCCACTGTATTTGGATTCTTTTTTAGATACAGGTATAAAGAAATTAAATCCTTCCTGGTCTTTGTAGGTTATCCTAGAAGTGGACACACTCTTATTGCTGCTCTTCTTGATGCACATCCCAATATCGTGATGAGTATAGAATGGGCTGCATTGTCACACCTGAAAATGGGATACAGAAAGAATGCAATTTTATATTCAATTGAAAAGTATTCGAAACTTTTTACAGTAAAGCATGATAACATCTGGACAAACTATTCATATAAGGTTAAAAATCAGTCACAGGGTAAGTCGGATCGTATTCAGATCATTGGAGATAAACTAGGAGGAAAGACAAGCAAGATTCTAATGAACAGCCCAGATTTATTGGATAAATTAAAGACCGAACTGGGAATTGATATCAAAATAATTCATGTTGTTCGTAATCCATTTGACACAATTTCCACAATGGCAAAGCGATCATTAGAGGAGAATACTTCGACCTCAAAAGAACCTGATTTGCAGGGATTCAGCAGCAGGTATTTTCAGCGGACTGAAGTTGTGGAAAGGCTAAAAAAGGAAGCAAAGTATACGATGTATGATTTGTATCATGAAGAGTTTATTGATAATCCCCAACATGAGTTGAAAAAATTGCTAGTCTACCTCGATTTAACATGGGATGAGGAATATTTGTTGAGTTGCTCTAAGATCGTTTATAAGTCTCCTCACAAAAGCCGGAATCATTATGCCTGGCCGAAAGAATTGAAAAAGGAAACACAAAATAGGATTAATCAGATTCAGTTCTTATCAAGGTACAAATTTGACAAATAGTTTCATCCGATGCCTTCAGGTGAAATTGAGAAGCTTTCTGTAGTCTCAAATGGCTTTATTATGAAATTTGAATTTCGTTTCGATTGTAAAAAATGAAAATGCAAATACTCATTATTATCACTGTATAATCTACCTTTTTCCCAGGTAACTTTCCAGTCCCGCATTCCATTCTTCTGAAACCAAAGGTCTGATTTAACCATATCTTTCATGTAGGTTCGATCCGGGTATTGTTTACTGAACTCCGAGATGATTCCGGACATGTCGGCGGGGAAATCCGGTAAACCGATTTTAAGTTTATTTTTAATCCGGTTGATCCATAATCCAGATGGGCTACTAAGATTTTGCTTATGATTTCTATTAGGATTAATTGGGATTCTTCTCCCATAATAATTACTTCTTTCATCAAATCCATAATATCTGTACGAATCTCCAAATATCCTGCGATAATCAGAAGAATTTTTAAAAAGCTGGTTGTGCAAATCCGTATTTCGAAATAGCCCGAAGTGTCCTGCAAAATAATTCTTTCTGGAAGAAATGATATCGTAATTTGATAAAATATTTTCCCCTAGAAAATGATTAAGGTTCCCATAAATTAAGTCAAGATCAGAGTGCCCCCAAAAATCATAATCTGAGATTAATTCGCTGAAAATAAATCCATACCCTGGCTTCAGATCACACAGTTTGTAAGGATTATTAATATTAATATCCAGTTTAAGCTTTGAGCTGGCCAGCTGGTTGAATTCGTCCAGGCTGCAAGCTTTATATTGTACATTTGGAGGACAATTTTTCGGCTCTCCTGCATCAGAGATGAGGATCCATGAAAAATGCGGATTGAATCGACAAGATTCAAGAAAATAATCCATCCATGGTGGCCAGCTACCAAAATAAGGTATAAGGATTACTGTTTTCATTTAGTCACACCATTTATTCCAGATGGGGTAATACTGAACTCTTTAATACCCTGAATATACCTTGAGACTTGAAATGATTCATCGTCCTTGGAAAGCATGAAATGGAAATAAAGCAGATTTTTATCTAAATCATTTTTAAGCAGTCCGTTTTTCCATGTAATTTTCCAATTTTCCTTTTTCAGCTTGAGGTTCATTAAATCCGATTCGAAAGTTTTTGATTGAAACAATTTTATTTCCTTTTTGGATACACTACGCATAACTATTGATGTGAAATCCTTCAGAATTTCAGCTTCTTTTTTATTTTTAGTTCGGTTCAATTTCAGATGAAATAGCTTTTTTACATTCTGAAATACCCGGTGCCTTGCGATATGCTTTCTGCGGTCTTTGATATTTTCACTTGATAAGTACTTCGGGTCAGGATTTATCTTTACTCGCTTTATCTGTTCATCAAAACCGGTATAATGGGGTTCTGCAAATGCGTATTTGTATGCTCCTCCCAACTTATATAGTGCATTTATTCTGGGGGTATTTTTTAAAAGGCAGAAATGACCTGTAATAAAATCCGGATGGTTTGAAATAATATCAAATTCATTAAGTATAGAATCTTTAAAAAAATCACTTATGTTCCCATATACCAAATCCAGGTCACCATACCCCCAGAAATCATAAGGAGTTAATAAATCACTAAAAATTTCTCCATATGCGGGTTTATAATCACATATTTTGTAGGGGTACTTGACTTCGGTTGACATACCGAGGATCGAACTTATCCTTTTATTGAAATCAGATAATTTGAAGGGTATAAATTTGAGATTTTGTTCATTAATTGGAGGTTTGGCACAATCAGTAGGGAACAACCAGTCAATGGTTTGATTATGGATACAACTCTGGAAGAAATAGTCAATCCACGGTGGCCATTTTCCGAAATACGGTATTATTATTCCAATCTTTTTTGTCATTATATCTATTGGAGCTTTCCAAAAACCTTTGTCTGCTTATGGAGTTAAATTTCTACTGATCAAATATCGGAATGATCTTGATGATATTTATCTCCAAAATGTAATCCTTCTTTATCTAATGAAAAGCCTGCTTTTAAGTCAATATCCACAATTCTGGTCATATTAAGCTTACTTTTTAACTCAACAAAATGAAATACTGGTATTTCCCTGTTATCGCGTAATTCATACAATTTTCCATTTTCCCATTTGATCGTCCAATACTTATGATTTATCCTTTGATAAGCCCGGTCAGAATACATTAAGTCATTGAAATAAGTTGAAAGGCCGTCTTTCGTTTTTTCCTGAAAGACTACATCGGTCATATCGTATGGTGGGTGAAGATCAGCGGATTTCCGCTTAATAAACCATTGATACCTATATCTAATCTCCTGGAATCCTGATCTTCTGAGGTTTCTATTACTGAAAATATACTTTAGGTATTGAACCCTGGCTTTTAAGTTGGAGAATCTGGCAATCTCTGCCTCCTCCGATTTATTGTTTTCATCCATTGCCATATAAGCAGGATCCATTAGAATTGCCCTGTATCCTTGAACTTTTTTATATAGCTCAAGGGTATGGGTGGACTTTTTAAACAGGCAGAGCGGACCTGAAAGGAAACTTTTATAAAAAGAGATGACATCCACTCCGGCTTCATACAAGGGATGAACATACTTTTTCAGATTTCCTGTAACCAGATCTAAATCACAATATCCCCAATAATCATAGTTTTCTAGATGATCACTAAATATGTGCCCAAAGGCAGGTTTAAGATCGCAAAGTTTCAATGGATTTGAGATATTGACTGTGAAACCCAGTTTTTCAGTAATTAATTTTGAAAGATCCTCTGAAGTGATAGACTTAAAGAGCATGTTATCAGCCATATATGGACATTTTTGCTGATCTGAAACAACCAGCCAATTGAAATCTACATTATAGCTTATACTTCTAACAAAAAGAGTAAAATATTGTGGCCAATTCCCGATCCAGATAGAGATTATAAGGGTTTTATACCTGTTCAAGTGTGTCATATATGAATCCTTCAATTATGTACATCAATATGAACTAGCAGTTCACTGCAACCATTCGAGTGCTTATCAAGTCTAAATAACTGAAGTTAATTATTTTTCTTAACTTTGATTAAATGGAGTAATATCCTTTCAATGTACTGATTCTTAGGCATAACAATTTTGAGACTAAATTGTCTGTTTTTTGATTGCATTGATTGAAAAAATATATCTCAGTAAATACTCAAAAACTTTATAAAAATGAAAAAATTTTACTTGTTATTAGCAATTGTTTTTTCATTCAGCTACACAATTAATGCCCAAGACTGGGTATTTGCTGAACAGTTCGCAAGCACCGGAACTGTAAAACCTGTTGACATAAAAATTGATGGTACTGGTGACATATATATTGTCGGAACATACACAGATGCTTTAACTATTGGTGGTTTAACACCATTACCAAACAGTGGAAGTGATGATATTTTCATTTGCAAATTTAATTCGAATGGTACCGCACTATGGGCAAAGCAGATTGGTGGTGATGGAAAGGATATAGTTGGTGGAATTGCAATTGATCCAAGCAATAATATATATGTTGTTGGTTCTCATAAAAGTAATCCCCTGCAATTTCAGGGAGAATCAACATCATTCTTTAATACAGAATCTTCCAGTCCCAAGTTCGACGCATTTATTGCAAAGTATGATTTAAGTGGATCCCTGCTTGCAGCGGATAGTGTTTTTTGGGGAGCGAATGTTGAACGCCTCGATGGAGTTACCTATGATTTTACTAAGGATTATGTTGTTGTAGTGGGATCTTTTAAGAACGAACTTAAATATGATGATAGTGGAGAACAAACACTTGTCCCTGTTAGTGCAACCCTGAAAGACTTAATGCTTGCCAGATTTGATCCTAGCCTGACATTCGTGGATATGGTTACTTATAACAGCACAGTTACGGGGACAATCCTAAAACATGTTAATACCGGAATCATTGGAGGCATCGTTAACTGTTATTATCTCACGGGTGACCTTTTAGGTGATTTATCGGAGGCTTCCAGTTCATTAATAGTATCCTCTGCAGATGTATTAAGAAGTGATATAGTTGTTATGAAAGTCAAAGATGATCTTACACTAGACTGGGGAAGAATGGGAGGTAGCGTTACAGATTTTGATCATATTAATTCAGCGGGCACGGATGCTTATGGGAATGTATATTTTAGCGGCAAGGCCCAATCTATTTCAATTGTTCTTGACTCAATTTATGAAGACCCTATCATGTATAGTTCTGCACCAAGAGCGACACTTGGGGGACATGATTATCTATTTGCAAAATACAATCGTGATGGCAACCTGCAATGGCTCAGCCGTTTAGGAGGACCAGGAGATGACAACGCCTATGGTGTATCGATTCGGGGAGAACGGATTCTTTATGCTGGTAACGTTGATAATGGTGGAAATGTCTCTTCTGGATTTGCTGTATTTGATCTTGATGGTAATCTGATAATAAATGACTCCATTACTGGAGATGGTATTGAATCCGGACTTAATGTATCTTTTGATATCTCAGGGGATTCTACGCTTGTGATTGGCACATTCGATGGTGATTCTCTTAAGGCAGGGCCACATAAATTAGATAATGCAACAAAGGGAGTTAAGGATGGTTTCCTGGTTAAATATGGATTTCAATTTTCTGTATTTGAAGTCGACAAGACAAACATTCTCTGTAATGGTGATAATACCGGAGCAATTGAGGTTGGTAACCAATTTGGAACAGAACCAATAACGTATGAGTGGACCCCAAATGTTTCAAGCTCAAATACTGCTTCAGCTCTGGCTGCCGGACCCTACAAAATAGTTGCTACAGATTTTGAAGGCAGGAAGGACAGTGTAACAATTCCACTTTCAGAACCTACTAAATACGGAACCATTGAGGATTCCATTACCTGGACCAGCTGTAATTTATCAGCAACGAGTGGAAATACGTCTGACGGCGCAGTGTATATATCTGATACCGGTGGAGTCGAGCCCTATATATACAGCTGGGATGATCTCGGAGGGCAAACAACCCAGGACTTAATCGATGTGCTTGCAGAAGATCACATAGTAACTGTCACAGATGCAAATTTATGTGTTGAAGTTGATACTTTTACGGTTCTGGAACCAACCATGGTAGGTCATGGTGGTACCACGATGGATTTGGTTACCACATCAGGGAATGATGGAGCCATATACCTGAATACTTACGGTGGTACTACAGCTGTTAGCGATCCTGAATACGGTTTTGCATGGACAGGGCCAACCGGATCTGGTTTTATCTCAACTGAAGACACAATAGAGATGCTGGATTTTACCGGGGAGTACGATCTGACAGTTACCGATGATAACTCCTGTACCTTTGATTCAAAATTTCTACTTGGTTCGCTAAATACTGTGGTCGCAACTATCTCTCCTCAAGACGTAACTCCGGTTACATGCTTCGGCGGTTCAGATGGCTGCCTGGAAGTATCTCATGTTGGAGGTGTGGGACCTTATACCTATGAATGGCGAACTACACCTGGGGTTCCGATAGGGGGGAACACAATAAAGATTTGCGGTCTACCGGCCGGAACCTATTTTGTCAGGGTTACAGATGATAATGATGTTTGGGATGAAGCTTCAGCAACAATTGAGCAGCCATCCCAGACTATTATAGCATGGGAGGATAGTACAAAGGCTACCAGTTGTTTTGGAAGTACAGATGGTGCCGCCTACATTTCCGTAAACGGAGGTTGGGGTAAATATTCATATTTATGGATTCCTGGCGGAAAAACAACTCAGGATATTACCGGTGTTGCAGCAAGGACTTATAATGTAACTATTACAGACAGTCTTGGATGTGTTTATGTTCATCCTGATGATGTTGTTGTTCCATCAGCAGTGGAATTAATAACAGGAATTACAGTTACCGCCCCAGTTGATTGTTATGGAGGGATTACTGGCCAGCTGACCGCGAATCCCACGGGAGGCACAGGGAGCTATACTTACCTTTGGGATGATCCCGGGGCCCAGACTACCCAAACAGCGTTAGACCTATCAGCCAATGCCTACAAGGTGATCGTTACAGATGACAATGGTTGCAAGGCTGACAGCATCTATAATATGGGAGAGCCCTTTGTTGTGTCACTAACGGAAATTATACTTAATGATGTGGCATGCCATGGAGATTCCAGTGGTTCCATAGTTGTATCTCTGTCAGGAGGAGTCGGAGGTTATCAGTTCAGTCTATATCCGGGTGACTTCCAGTCCGATTCTGTTTTCAATGATCTGAAAGCAGGTGATCACCGTATTGTCGCAGTAGATGGAAATGGATGCCCACTTGGCGGAGGAATAGATTCCACGGTTACCCTGACACAACCAGCTGAAGCATTAGCAATTGTTAGTGTCAGTACTGTGGCTGCCAATAATAAGAACGATAATGATGGTTCATTAACGGTTGAAGTTGTTAATGGGGGTACCCCGACCTACATGTACAGGCTTGATCCAGGTACTATACAACCTGGCAATTTATTTAGTAATCTTGCCCCTGGAGGCTATACTGCGTACGTTATTGATGCCAATGAGTGTGAAGCCAGTTACGATACGATCGTTAATGACAACGCTGTAGGAATTCAATCTACCGGTGTTTTAAGATTGGCAGTACTCTACCCCAACCCATCAACAGGCAAGTTCACTATTGAGATGGAAAACAGGGACGGTGAAGACCTGATGCTTGAGATCGTGAACATTACGGGTCAGCTTGTCTACAAGCAGCTTCATAAGTACGATGGACAAGCAATGTTTATCAGGACAATCGATCTTGGTCAGCAGGCTAAGGGGACCTACTTTATGCGTGTAAACGGGTTACCAGTCAATGCGAAACTTATGATAGAATAACAATATTCGCAACATATTTCAAGAAAGCCTCCGACCAAAACCGGGGGCTTTTTTGTACCTGCTTGCGGATTCTCGGGATTCATCATTTTTGATTAGTTTTACAGGACTTAAATCAAATCGTATGAAAGTCCTGATTCTAGGCTCCGGTGGGAGGGAGCATGCATTTGCCTGGAAGATCTCTCAAAGTCCACTGCTGACAGAATTATTCATTGCTCCCGGGAATGCCGGGACGGGCCAACTTGGAACAAATGTTGACCTTTCCCCAACCGATTTTCCGGCCATTGAAGCATTTGTGCTGGAAACAGGAATTGAGATGGTTGTCGTCGGACCCGAAGTTCCCCTCGTAGCAGGGATCTATGATTATTTCGCCGGTAACAAGAAACTGAAGAAAATTCCGCTGATCGGTCCATCAAAGCTGGGAGCCGCCCTTGAAGGAAGCAAGAAGTTCGCCAATGAATTCATGGTCCGGCACGAAATCCCAACAGCACGCTATCTGAATGTTACCCTCGACACTTACCAGGAAGGTGTAGAGTACCTGAATTCACTCGAACCACCCTATGTGCTGAAGGCAGATGGACTTGCAGCCGGGAAAGGGGTTCTGATACTTGAAGATCTGCAGGAAGCAGCACAGGAGCTAAAAACAATGCTGGAAGGCAAATTCGGGGAAGCAAGCTCGAATGTGGTGATAGAGGAATTCCTCCCCGGAATTGAGGTTTCTGTTTTCGTACTTACCGATGGGAAATCTTACCTGATCTTCCCGGAAGCGAAGGACTATAAAAGGATTGGAGAGGGTGATACGGGACTGAACACCGGAGGGATGGGTTGCGTTTCGCCTGTACCTTTCGCTGATAGAGTGTTCCTAAAAAAGGTTGAGGAGAAGATTGTCAAGCCATCCGTTGCGGGACTGAATAAGGATAATATCGATTACAAGGGATTTCTTTATATCGGGATTATGAATGTTCTGGGGAACCCCTATGTGGTTGAATATAATGTTCGGATGGGAGACCCGGAAGGGGAAGTCGTCTTGCCGCGAATAAAAACCGATTTGCTTGACCTGTTTGTGGCCGTTGGACAAAAGAAACTCCACAAAAAAAGTATTGAGATTGATTCCCGGACCGTTTGTACGGTAATGCTCGTCTCTGGAGGGTACCCCGGATCATACGAAAAGGGAAAGGAGATAACGGGACTTGAAAAAGACTCCAAGTCAGTGGTTTTCCATGCCGGTACAAAATCTGAAGGAGGAAAAATCATGACTAACGGAGGCAGGGTGCTCTCAATTACCTCTTATGGAGAGGATATGGTGCAGGCCCTTGCAAGGTCATATAATACAGCTGACCAGATTAAATTTGAAGGAAAATCTTGTCGTAGAGATATAGGATTTGATCTTTAGAATTCGAAAATAGGCCAAAAGAATGTTTCTTAAACTTTTCAAGAGCGGGCATCCTGCACTACTTTTTTTTATCCCGGTTTTCGCGGGACTTCTATGGTTGAAGTATTTCATTCTTCCACAGCCTGTGGAAATGGCCTTCGAACCAAACCCCATGCCTTTTTACCTATTGATCTCAACCCTGCTTGGGAATCAGTTAATCCTTGGGAAGATAATTACCCTGGCCCTGCTCATATTTACCAGCCTATGGCTATCCAGGATGAATACCAAATATATTCTTCTTTCACACCGCACCTACCTGCCAGCCATTATTTATCTATTCATAGTGAGCAGTTACCTGCCTCTGCAACAGCTTAATCCCGTTGTATTTGCATGTGTATTCCTGGTTTTTGCAATTGATATCATGTTTGATACTTATAAGAAAGAGGGACTCGCACTTGAGTTTTTCATGGCATCATTCCTGATCGCAATTGCAAGTCTTTTCTATGCCAGATCAGCATTTCTAATGCTGATAGTCTGGACCGGGTTATCCCTTTTCAGGACAGTTCGCTGGAGGGAGTGGACCTTTACAATACTTGGATTCATTACTCCTTATGTAATACTGTTCGCCTGGTATTATCTGAGTGGACAGGATCTCGCGCATAACTGGGAAATGATCCGTTATAATTTCGTTCATGACCGGGCTACTGGATTTCTGAACAACTATTACCTGGCCTTTTACGCCTACCTGCTTCTGGTTATTCTCCTGGCCAGCCGGAAAATGCTCAGTAAATACCAGAAACTTAAAATTTATATACGGAAGTTTTACCAGCTGAATTTCTGGATTTTCGCTTTTGTGCTCATCCCATTCCTTGTAATTTACAGCCGGGCAATAGAAATGATATACTTCTTAGCAATACCGGTCTCTTACGTCCTTTCTTACTATTTCTTCAACATGAGATTCCGCCTCGCCGCCGAAATTATTTTCGGATTGCTGCTGGCAGGTTATGGTGTGCTGCTGGTATTTAACTAGTATTTGGAAGTTCCCTGGCCAGGCAGATGGGGAAATAGCTTTTGACCTGGTAGGAATACAGTTAAGCAATATTTATTAGTTGTGATAGGTATTATTAGTTTAGGAGCCTATCCAGCTGTGCTATTTGCACAGGTGGCAGCGACGGACTAATAATACCTTAAACTATTAAATATTGAGTTTTGCGAATTACTTCTTACTCACATACGAGAGGATCCCCACTGCTTCCCCAGGCTTCCCATCCAGGAAAGAAATGAAAACATGATAGATACCGGTCTTCCGGCACATGAAGTTAAAGGGATTGAATTCTTCCTTGGTTTTGGCAGATATTGAGCTGAAAATAAGTCTGTTATTATCGTATAATTTGATCACAGCCTTGCCTTCGGAACTTTCCATATCGCATACCGAGAACCGGTAGATATTATTGCTCGACAGAACCAGCGGGTAACGGGCAACCTGGGGCCGGCCTTCAACTGCCACACCGAGTTTTACCTGGAAATCCTTCAGATAGGTTGCGTTCTCTCCGGCCTGGTTGGCGCAGATGTCTACCATTTCTGCGGGACTTTGAGCCGAGAGGCTACCTATAGTCCCCAGAAATAAACCAATAAATAAAAGTGTTGCTATCCGTGCCATTATATTTCAATTAATTGGTTTCTAACTTCTTCTGTAATCCGGATGATACTTTTCATCTGCTCATCCGTAATGTGTACAATGCTTTTCTCATTCTGCACAATCATGATCATTCCGTCCTGCTCAACCGTCTCAGGGTCTCCCATCTTATAAGTGATTTGGACCTGGTCGAATTCAACCTTAATCTTGCTCAGTACCTCGATCAGCTCCTGTACCTGTGTCTGGCTCTCGTATGCATTAAGGATGAGGAAAAGATTGTTCATATTCAGCTTTTGTTCCCCTATCCTGTCTGACAGTGCCGGATCGTCATTTTCCATAGCAACCTGTGTTGCCAGGTACATTCCCTCGACCCATATTCCCGTTATCATCACCGCACTGAGATGCCCTCTCTGGTTAGACCGCAAATATGAGTCCATATTATTAAATGTACTGACAGACATGTACATCAGTGAATCAATATTTTCACGTGAGGTGGCCAGCCGTTTCAAGGTGTTAAAATCGAAAAACTGTCCCACCTTGATCCCGTCTGCGAGCCTGTTGATAGAGCTCAGGTGATCAACCATCTGGGTATTTTTGTCATAGATATTAAGGTAACCCAGGTCGGCGCCAAAAACTCCCAGGATGTAAGCCATCTGGAAGCTGGTGTTGTACTTGTCGACATAATCCGTTGTGGCAAGATAGTCGATTGAAAATGGGGTGCCGATTTCCTTTATCAAGGCAGCCATTTCAATTGGTGAGGATACATTCTGGACAATCTCTTCCAGGGCTTCTTCCGAAATTTGAATATCAGCCGCCAGTTCGAGCGAATCCGGAACATCAAGGTCGGTTCCTGACCATTTCCCTTTCTTTGACTGGCATCCCGCCAGGAGGGCCAGTGACAAGATAAGCAGCAGTGTTTTTCTGATCATTGTTTTGATTTGTTAATTGGAGACGGAACAACAAAAGTATAAATTAATACAGTTCTCGGTGAATATTTACGATCTGATTTTGAATTTTTCGGGTAGATGGATCAATTTGTATAATACATTGTAGTATAAAAGGATGTAAAACAGAAGGGCAAGGAACCAAATAAACCCGATATTAAACCAGTATGTGTCGATGTATCTGCCGGCGAAGTATTTCCTGGGAGCGAAGAAATGAGTACGAAATGAGAACCATCCCGAAGGAAAGGGATCCAGGTAAACAGGATCGATCTGCTGGATGAGTTCATTTTTATATTCAACCATTTTATTTTTTTCATAGACTTTACGAACACGGTCCTCCACACTTTCATTGTGATAGGCATCCTTGTACTTATTATACAGGCCGGGCTCCTTATCCATATAATATAGGATCAAAGCCTCCCGCCTGGAATTTGCCTGATTGAATTCATCGGAGTAATGACGGTCCAGCAGCTCGAGATGATTGGAAATTTTTCCGAGGAGATCTGCATCAGCCTCGTCCGGATTTATTCGGGGGACTTCAGCAAAGATCTTACCCGGTACCAGCACATTAAACCTGGAAATCTCATTCTGAATCAATGCAAGGTTACCGGCTGTTTTCTCAATTTTTCCATTGGATTCAATGTCATCCATTACTTTATTAAGCTTCCTGTTTAACTCCGGAAGCACGTATACCTGCTTGAAATCTGCAACAGATTCCGCCTTTTTTATCTCGTAAAACTTCTCGTTAAAAACATTGTCCTTGAACTGGCGGACCATCAATGCCTCATACGACCATGTCGGGATCATGATCTCAGCAATCCATGGCACTTTATTCACTGAACCAACATTCCGGTTAAGCTTGTCAAAACTGAACATGGCCCCGCTCAGCACCATCATGGGTATCATAAGTATCGGCAAGATGATGTAAATAGTGATTGCTGAATTGAATGCGGCCGAAATATTCAGTCCCACAATATTCGCACAAACCGCCGTGGAAAAGAATGCCAGCCAGTACACAAAAGTCATTCCCTTAATGCCAAGAACAGGATTTCCAATCATAACAAAGAGGAAAGCCTGGATGGCCGAAATAACCATAAGGATCACAACTTTGGAGAGTAAATATCCTGACCGGCTGAGGTTGAGAAAAGATTCCCGCTTGAGCATCTTCCGGTCCCGGAATATCTCCTCGGCACTGACAATCAATCCCAGGAAAAGTGCCGTAATCAGGCTCATGAAAATATAAATCGGGATATTCTCATTTTCCCTGAAAATGTAAATCCTGGAAGTAGGATCGGCTATATACCGTATTATGTAGGAGAGCATGAGTCCCAGAAAAGGTGAGACAAGCAAAGTCAGGACGGCATATTGCCTGTTGCTGATCTTTGAAAGGAAGTCGCGGATCCAGTATATCCCGAATTGCTTGAACCAGCCAGGAATACGTAGATTGGCAGGTGAGGATCCCTCAACGACTGACACATCCTCCTGTACATTTTCCTGCTGGTACAGTTCTTCCCATTTTTCGGGAGAGACCTTTCGCCGGTCGGTATAATTACCGTATTCGTCAACAACCCTGGCCTCAATGATATTGAAGTTCAACTCCGGATTCACATTGCCACAGGTCTGGCATTCCCCGATCTCAGCATTGATCTGGGCATCCATCCGCTTAAAGTACATGACCGCTTCAACAGGATTTCCGTAATAAATCATATGTCCGCCCATGTCCATGATAATGATCTTGTCAAACATTTTATAGATCTCGGAAGAGGGCTGATGGATCACCACAAATACAAGTTTACCCTTGAGGGCAAGCTCCCTGAGCAGGTCCATAACATTCTCGGAATCCCGGCTCGAAAGTCCCGAAGTAGGCTCATCAACGAAAAGTACTGAAGGCTCACGGATCAGTTCCAGTGAAATATTCAGCCGTTTCCGCTGTCCCCCGCTGATCAGTTTATTAAACGGACTTCCAACCTTCAGGTCACGTATATCCAGAAGTCCGAGACTGATCAGGGTTTGTTCAACGAGCTTCCGGATCTCATCATCTGTAAGATCCCTGAAGCATAGTTTTGCATTGTAATAGAGATTCTGGTCGACAGTCAACTCTTCAATAAGAAGGTCGTCCTGGGGGATCAGGCCGATCACACCCTGGAGCTTTTCTTTATCGGTATGAAGGTTGATCCCGTTAATCGTGACCGAACCCTTCTCCGGGGTATAAATGCCGCACAAATTATTTAGAAGGGTTGTCTTGCCGGAACCGCTTGCACCCATGATGCCAATCAGGTTCCCATGATTTTCAACGAACCCGATGTTTCGTAGTCCCACATGCCCTGAAGGAAACGTGTATTGAAGTCCATCCACCCTGAAAGAAATATCCTCGTATTTCTCTTCATGCGTGAAATGGCCTGCGACATCACTGTAATACAGGGGTTGGCCCTTGGGCAGCTTTATCGTGCTTCCATTCGCGAAAAGGTAAATCCGGCCGGGATTCATCTTCAAACCGTTGAGATAGAGATCCCCGGAGCCTGTATAACGAATAAAATACAAGCCAACACTTGATACCCTCAGGAATATTATATGCCCGTCAAGCTTATCAGACTGCAGATGTAGTGTTTCAAGGTAGCTGGTCTTCTGGTCATTGACGAGCATTATATTCGTGTCCAGGAATTTTGTCGGGGCATTAACGGTGACATACTTCTCAACGCTGACAGCTTCTTCTTTACTGATCTTGAATACATCAGCCACGGTTGAGATTATGTCCATGCGCTGTTTGGTGAACTTTCTGTCGGAATTGATCAGTTCGTAGAGTCGGACAAGGACGATGATTTTTTGATTCTGGTGCAGTGTCTTGTTGATCTTCCTGCAGATGCCCATGATCCGTACAGAATCCTTAACGGAAGTCAGCTTCTCAGGTTTGTCAGAGGAAGTATCTTTGACACCGGATAAATCTTCATCCGGTCCCGCGTGTTTCTCAAAAAGGGAATAATAGTGGTTTACATTCTCAGAGGCAAGCCGCTCTGCCAGAAAATCCCTAACATATTTCTTTTCCTTTTCCTCTACGCCCCCATCCTGTTTGATTATTAATGCAAACAGCTGCATCAGGGCCTTAAGGATCTCTTCACTCATCGCTTACTGCTATGGTTCTATTGCATCATGAATACATTACCATTTCAAAGGGGACATCTACCATGTCAGAGTATTCTTCCCCTGCCTCCTGCATATCCTCATCATCATCTGCAAAGTGCCAGCGAACTAAAACATGGTTACCCTCTTCAATCATTTCTTCGAACAGGGTAAGTATATCCAGAATTACCTTTGAACTTGCGGTATTGAAATAGGAAAACTTGAAGTTAAAAACAGTATTTTCAAGTGGATTTTTGGAATACTCTTCAATCCAGCTTAAAACTGGTTCATAAAACGTTATAACATCTTCAGGCAATGAACGTCCGGATAACTCCATGTTATTGGCTTCGCGATCAAGGATTATTTCTGGACTGTCTTCAGTACCGGCTTTTTTTAGTGCTTCCATATTGTAAAGGTTATAATGATCTTGGTATTAATGTGGTTAAGAGGAAAAATGAAATTTTATCGCTGATTGGTAAAAAATGATAGTCAAGCTGCTGCCCTGTCTTCCGGCGGATATCAATAAATCCCAGTCCGGCACCTCCTTTTTCACTGAGACTTCCCTCGCGCATCTGCTTCATATAGAGTTCTTTCAGTTTATCAACACCCAGCCCGTTTATCTCCTTCAGAGTTGCCTCCAATTCAGGTATCTTCTTGGTATAAATGGCATTTCCCGTCGTGATGCAATAGGCCTCTTTTGTATTACTGACCATAAAAACGCCTTTACCGGAATAAAGTGCCTCGCCCGGTTCATACTCATCGGCATGCCTGCTGATGTTCTGAAGGCATTCAACCATTACATGAAAAACAACACGCTGCACCTTGGTAGCCTCCTCGTCTTTCTCCATCTGTGCCTCAGCAAGTGCAATAAATGCCTTGGTAATCTGATGCGTAACTTTTCCTTCATAAACGAGTTTGATTTCATTGTCCTTCATTGAGGTATAGAAATCGTGTACGAATTCAAGGAAACCTTTATCCGGATTTTGCTTTGGCTCAGCCATGCCTCGATGATCTCATTATCCTAACTAAAAATAATAAAAATCAATTCAATGTAAACAAAGAATCCCGAAAAGGGGATATGAATTTGACAAAGGCCTGAATTGCTATCTTGAATCAGATTAGAATTCTATGCCGATAAGCAATACATCGTCAATCTGTTTCGCATTCTTCATCCAGTCCTCGAAGTCACGCACAAAAAGACTCTTGTACTGGTTCATGGTGAAGCCCGGATTTTCTGTGATGGCTTCACGTACCCTTCTGGGTGAATATTTACGATTTTCATCGCCTCCCAACTGATCGGGCATGCCATCTGTGAAAAAGAATATCTTGTCACCGGGTTCATAGGGAATCACATGATTCGTAAAATCCTGCTCTGCCCTTTTCCTGCTTGGGATACCCCCTATGGCTTTGCGGTCTCCCTTGAATTCCAACAGCTCCCCGTTGCGAAGGAGAAATAAGGGGCGATGTGCTCCTGCATACTGTATTTCATGAGTGACTTTGTTGATCTTGCAGAAAGCAATGTCCATACCATCGCTTGAATCGGCTTCCCGGCTCTCCTGTTTCAGGGTGCGGCGTACTCCGGCATGCAGCATATCACAGATTTCCCCTGATGTATATTCCTTCTCATGACCAACTATATTGTTCAGTAGAAAATACCCGATAAAGGACAGTAGGGCACCGGGAACCCCGTGTCCGGTACAATCAACAGCAGCTATGTATACAAGATCATCACTTTTGGGTAAGAACCATGGAAAATCACCTGAGATCACATCCCGGGGTTTATAATAAATGAAGCACTTGGGAAAGTATTCCTGGATTTGCTTTATTCCGGGCAGTATACTTGTTTGTATGCGTTCTGCATAGTTTATACTGTCCTCGATCTTACGGTTTTTTATCTGAATCTCCTGTTCGATCCTCTTGGCCTCGGTAATATCATGGCCGACTATCAGGATAGTTTCGAGTTCCTGATCATTGAACTCGGGTATGGCGACCATGTTCATGATCCTCTCGATTGATTTACTCCCGGTCTTTACAGGAATTATTAGTTCGAAGTTTGATTTTCTCGGACTGTCCTGTATGGATATTATCGTCATCTCAAAGTATTCCTTGAGCTGAGCCGGCAATTCCAGTTCAGAGAGTTTCTTATTTATAAGGTCTCCCGGGTTTTTGCCCAGGTAGTCCTCCACTACAGGATTGGCATAGAAAAATTGTCCATCCGTACTCAGCCGGATGATCATATCCAGGGAGTTTTCCGACAGACTCTGCATACGGGTCCGGATCCGCTCTTCCTTCTCACGCATTCTCCTCTCAGTTATATCACTGGTATTCAGGATTATCCCGTTAACAGCCGGATCACCCAGAAGGTTGCGGGCCTTGGACTCAAGAGATACCTGTTGTCCGTCCTTGCGTACATAGGTGTATTCGATCGTTGACGTCAGCGAAGGATCCTTAATTATTTCCTCGAACAGGGCTTTCATCTTATCCTGTCCTTCCAGGGTAAGGCGTTCAAAATCCTTTCCCTTCATGAGTTCCTCCGGGGTGTAGCCGAGGATTCGGGTTACTGAGGGACTAGTATAGGTGTTTCTGAGGTCACTGTCATAGATGCTTATGATCTCAGAAGCGTTCTCAAGCAGCCAGTGCAACCGTTTCTGGGCATTCTCCACTTCCTGGATCTGAGATTCAAGCTGATCGTTCGAGAGCTTCAGTTCTTCCTGGGTAACCCGCATTTCCTCCGCACTCTCCTTCAGCTTTTC
The DNA here is from genome assembly GCA_011053095.1 of Bacteroides sp. GTDB lineage: Bacteria > Bacteroidota > Bacteroidia > Bacteroidales > SM23-62 > SM23-62. The sequence continues at coordinate 19,310 of DRHS01000196.1, read as the reverse complement.
CTCGTTCTCCCTCAATTCAATGGTCATCTTCTGTGATTCCTCGAGCAACCTTTCCGTTTTCTGATTGACACGCAGATTAAAAACTGTACGGGCAATGATACTTCCCAGTTCTTTAACAAGCGTAATCGATTGCTCAGGGATCTCAGGATTCAGAGAGGCAATTTCGATGACCCCCTGCAGCATATCCTCAGAAATAAGAGGGACAATCAATAAACTTACGGGTTTCTTTTCACCCAGGAGTCCCGAGGATATTGTAAAATAATCTTCCGGGATCTCAGTGCGGTAAATATGATTCCTCTCATAGGCACATTGTCCGATCAGCCCGTGACCCACCTTAAACTCCTGGGCAATGTACTTTTTACGGTTGTAGGCGAAGGTCGAAAGATTCACGAGGGACTTATTTTCTTCATTGTAAAGGTAAACTGCCCCTTGAATAGCATCAATATATTTAACCAGATGTTCAAGTACACTGTCTCCCAGCTCCTCAAGTTTATTATACATTCTAAGGATATTGGAGATGAGGTTCTGTCCCTCAGAAATCCAGTTCTGTTCAGACTCCTTATGGTGATTGGCGAGGAGGTTTTCCTTCATGACAAGGAGTGACTTCCCCAGGATATCAGTCTCACTTTCAGGTATAATATGGACTGAATAGTTACCTTCCCCAATCTCTTTGGCAAATTTTGCATTACGGTTAATAGTGTCATCCCTCTGGTCGATCATCCTGTGGTATTTCCGACCTTCCTTCTCCTTCACTCTGAAATGAATATTAACCAAAACCGGAAAAAGGACCGGCAGGAGGTAAAGCATGAAAATTTCAGGATTCCGGCCGTGAATCTGAATAAAACTTTCAAAGCTGAAATACAGTCCGGTACTTATCGTTATAAGGATTACAGAAAGTAAAAGGAAAAGGATTCCTGCGAGCACGGATACCAGATAGGTCCATTCCTTTCTGCTCAGCATAGATATAGTGAATGAAACCCTTCTCATTTTTTCTCGGTGGATTTGATTTTGGTAACGATGGAATTTCCAATAATCTTAGCAAGGTTCCTGAAAGTCCATTCGGTTTTCTTATCCAGGGAATGAAAGGATGCAAGCTCCATGACCCCGATTGTTTCCTTGTTCAGTAACAGGGGAATAATCAGCAGGTTATCCGGAGAAGATTTTCCAAGGCCGGACTGCACTTCCATGTATCCCTGGGGTATGGAGCTCAGGCTCATAATCCTTTTATTTTTGGCAACCTGTCCGGCAAGCCCGTCTCCCTCCTTGAATGGCTCCGGATCCCTGTCCGAAGTGTATGCATAGGTACAGAGTGACTCAAACTGCCTTGTTTTGGGATTCCGGATGTATATTATACCCTGGACGAATTCAAAATGTTTTGCCAGGTTGAGCAGTATGCGCTCTGCAAAATCCCCGGTAGATTCTTTGGGATCGTTACGGGGTATAATATGTCCGGCAATTATATCAATATCAACTTCAAAGGGGGCAGCATAGTCTTCAGCAGTCTCTTCCAGGGGTTTCACCTTTGATTCATCTTCCGCTTCCATTTCAGATTCAGGGGGGAGCAAAACCTGTCTTTCTTCAAGAATATGAAATACAAAAATAGCTGTGGCAAGGATAAGGATAAGTAAAACCAGGAAATATAAACCATTGCCGACCTGGGCAGCCGGATTCATGCTCAGGTTGTTCCAGAGCCCGGCAAAGAGGATAATCCCGCTGATTATCAGAAGGGCATATGCTATTATTATGACAAGCCTGTATCGGTCTCCTTTCTCCATAATCTAAAGCAAAGATACGAATTCAATGATGTTTGAAACTGTTAATATCTGGTCCGGCTTTGTTAACTTAATAGCGGATTCACACATCGTACTTATTTCACAATCATCCGGATCCTGGACCACAACTGCTCCTCCATTCTTTTTAACAGCAGCAACACCCTGTGTTCCATCCTGGTTAGCACCCGATAAAAGAATAGCCAGAAGTCCCTCTCCATAAACATCCGCAGCCGATGAAAAACAAACATCGATTGATGGTCTTGAATGGAGAACGGGGTGTTCGGTCGAAAGGGCAATGGAAAGGTCTCTTTCGATTAGCAAATGATAATTTGAAGGAGCCAGGTATATTTTACCCGGACGTATATTTTCCTTGTCAAAGGGTTCCCTGACGGGAAGGGAGGCATTGTAATTCAGTGTCTCCTCAAATCCTTTTCGAACCTGCTTAAGCCTGTGCAAACAGAGAAACACAGGTATGGGCAGGTTTGGACGGAACAATTCAAGTATCCGGATAACGATCTGGAAACTCCCGGCTGACCCTCCTATGACGATTGCTTTAGTTGGCATCCTTTTTCTGATAGATTTTTAAATCTGAAGATACAGTTTCATACAGGTGAACGAGGCCGAATCCGTCAATTGCCTCCTGAATACCAGTAATAAAATAGGTCCCTTTTTTCATATCTCCGAGAAGCTGTTTCAGCATTCTGTACTGCATTTCAGCATTCTGGTAAATCATCCGGTTTCGATAGAAGACAATTGCAGTTTTTTCCGAGCAAAGGTTTTTATCGGTACCCTGCAACCTTATTTCAACTCCCTGCAGAAGATTTGGCTTCAGGTACCTGTTTCCTTCTCTTGTTTCTGTATAATCTTCAAAATTGGAACCGGGATTGAATACTTCATAGTTATCCTTGCTGTTCTTAAAATTATAATAAGGAAGTTCCCCTGCCAGTATATGATTCATAATTTTCTGGTTGTAGCAGGTTGCAGAAAGGTCAACCCGGTAGTCCTTTCCGATTTCCTGAAGCAGCACAGCCAGGGAAAACAGTTCATGGCCTGTTACGCTTTCGGGAAAAATAATTTCCGGATAGATTCTGGGCTTGAGAACGGTGGGCAGAAGATGGTCACGTAAATAGATCCATAAATCCGGGTCCCGGAACATATCCGGTGAACCGATAGAGATATCGCTTATAAATGTTTCGTAAAATGTTTTGTCGTCCATCAATCTGGCAGCAAGGTCCTCTGTGCTGTCAATCTTGCTTGTTTGCATTATCTCTGAAAGCCGGAGGCGGAAAGATGCCATGGCGAGTCCCGATAGATCAGTACCATAGGTTTTGTCAATGGTACGGATAATTGTTTTGGCTTCAAGGATACTTACACTGAACATAACTATTTCTGCTCATCAACCTGGTTACGAAGCCGGTCAATTTCCTTATTGGCCTCTTCCAAAAGCTGGTATTTTAGCTTTCGTTCGGTAATATCCTGACCAAGGAAAAAAACCTTGAAAATATTTCCATTCTCATCCTTGACCGGTGTGAATGTAGACATGAGCCAGACCTCCTCTCCTGTTGGCCTGGTCCGGCGGACAACCCCGCTGTATTGCTTATCTTTCAGGATATCTTCCCATATTTTGTCGAATTGCTCCTTTTCTACCCTTTGCAGGAACACCCTGTTGTTTTTGCCAATCATTTCCTTTTTAGTAAATCCGGTGATATGCTCATAATTTTCATTGAGCTCGAGGATTTGTCCGGCAGGAGAATACACGCATTTTATTAATGCCTTGTCAACGGCAACACTGAACGATTTCATTTCAATGTTTGCACGGGTGATCTCATTTGCCTGCTTCTCGAGAGATTCCCTCTGCTCAACAGTTTCAGTGATATCTGCAGCGATGTTAAGAGCTTTGAAAGGATTGCCCTCTTTATCGACAATAGGAGTGAAGGTTTGCCTGAGCCATATATCCTGTCCGTTTATAAGGGAGACTTTGTCAATTCTGGTTAAGGTCTTACCCTCCTTTATCTCCTGCCAGAATAGTTTGTAGTCATCTGTGTACTTGTTGACTCCGACAATTTCCGGGTATTTCTTCCCAAGTAACTGGGTCCTTTGTGATTCCAGGAGCTGACAGAATTTGTCATTAATGCTGATCAGTTCTTCATCCATATTGAACTCGGCCACATGTGAGGAGTTGTGAATTGCATTCAGTATACCGGAAATCTCTGATTCCCGGCGTGCTGATTCTTCCTGGGTAGTCTGCAATTCCTCCATATTCTGCCGCATTATATCCTCCTGCTTTGCCATTTCCCTGGCCTGTTCCTGTGATTGTTCAAGCAGTTCGGAAGTCCGCATGTTCATTTGTACGGTCGACACGGCAGAGGCAATGCTTTCTGCCAGGTTCTCCACGAATTCAATTTCGAAATCAGCAAAAACCCTTAGTGAAGCTATTTCCAGAACCCCAAGGGTAATATCCTCCAGCTGCAAAGGCATCAGAAGGAGGCAACTGGGTTTGGTTTCACCGAGTCCGGAAGAAATATTGATGTAATCCTCAGGTATTTCAGAAAGAAATATCTTTTCCTTTTCAATGGCACAGGTTCCGATTAGCCCTTCCCCGAACCTGAATGTTTTTTTATGATATTTTTTCCGGTCAAAGGCAAATGAGGCGATAAGCTCCAGTGAAGGATCTTCCACCTTATTATCCAGCAGGAAAACTCCCCCTGCACTGGCACCCAGGTAATTTACCAGTTCCTGTATCACATTTTCTACCAGGGAAGAAATATCTTTATTGTGGATTCTGAGAAGATCTCCGAATTTGGCAATCCCTTCATTTGTCCACCGCCTCTCCTCACGGGAAAGCCGGTGCTTTTCTTCTTCTTTCCGGGCTTCCTGCAGGTTCTTTTTCAGGTTTATAAGGGAATTGGCAAGACTGTCTTCTGAACTTAATGCCTCCAGCGGTTTGGGCTCTCTTCCTTCGGCAAGGTCCTCTGCGAATCCTGCTTTATTCTGAAGGCTCTTAATAAACCTGTTCAATTGTCCGGTGATATCGGAGAATTCATTATTCCCCGGATGGAAGATTTCCTGCGGGAACCGCCCGGCCACCAGTTCTGCAGTTGAATCCCTCAGTATATTCAGGTTCCGCCGGATAGATCTGCTGAACAATGAGAGTATGGTGCCGAAAATAGCTGCACTTAATAAAATAATGAATACAATACCCCACCTGATCTGGCGTATTTTTGCCTCCCTTTCAATGGTGAATAATTCAACCATGGCATCCGCCTCTTCATAAAGGATATTGATGGTACGGAAAATCCGGCTCCGAAGTCCCTCATACCTTGTTGTACCAAGCTCAAGGTCGAGTTGAAGGAGGAGGCGTAAATTTTCAAGGAAACTCAACAGGGATACAACTTCCTGGTTTCTTCCGGTCTGGCTGGCTGTCATCTCTGAGAACCCGGCTTCAAGGTTCTTGACTCTGTTCAGGAGTGAATTAAGGCGACCGCTGCCGGGAAAAACCAGGTAAAGTTGCAACTCGGCCAGCAGTTCCTCACCCTGCCTGCTGAACTCAGGGAAGTCAGTCATATCAATTTCCTCAATCTGCCCGACGAGGGTTCCGCTGAGGCCTGAGCTCTGCCAGCCACGCTCACGTGATTTATCATTGACAGTCTCCATAAATCTATCCGTGCTGCTCAGATATTCCATAAGATTATTGAGCTTTTGCTGTATGATATATTCCCTGGCAAGAAGTGGCTTGTTTTTAAGATCTCTAAGCAGTGTATAGATATCCAGATAGGTGCTGTTGAAACGGTCTGTTGCTTCTGACCTCCCTGACTCATGGAATGCCTCAGAAGGCAGGTCATTAATATAAAAGGAATGTATGGAGTTCTCAAGTCGAAGGATTTTCTGCGGAAGAGTCCCGATATCCTTCGATGTATCCTGGTAACGCCCCAGATTGTTTATCAGGCTGAGAACGATGAATCCGGCGATCAGCCAGAAAATAACTGAACAAACCAGCAACAGGAAAAAACGTGTCCGTATGGAAAGGTTATTTTTTAACATAGACCTGAGATTTTTTATCAAAACGGCTGGCAAAGGGTCCGAGTATAGATTCATGTACACCGAGAACCAGACAGCCTCCCTGGTTCATATTATCCAGGAACAATTTAAATACTTTGTTCTGTAATTCATAATTAAAATATATGATTACGTTCCGGCAGACGATAAGGTCGTACTTTTCGTCGAATGGATTAGGGTCTCTTACCAGGTCCTGTTTTTTATATACGGGTTTATCAAGAAGTGTTTTGTTCATCCGGATATTATCGCGGGTTTTGTCGACATGGAAGTATTTTGAGTATGGCACATCAAAATATGTATTACTGTCTCTCGGGTTCTCCCGTATTACTGCATCAAAATTTGCCAGGTACCCTTCATTGAACCTGTACTTATATACCCCGGTGCGGGCAGTATCCAGCACATCTTCATTGATATCTGTGCCAAAAATACGCGATTTCTGAAGCAGTCCCATTTCATTCAGCAGGATCATCATCGAAAAAATCTCCTGGCCTGTTGAGCATCCAGGGTGCCAGATGCTGATTTGAGGTAGATTCTGAAAGCTGGGGAGGATATCATACCGCAGTGAATGCCAGATGGGAGGATCCCTGAACATTTCGGTAGTGCTAACGGTGATTTCCTTGACGGTTTTTTCCAGAAAGGATGCATCTGTCCTGATCTTTTCAAGCATGGTTGCCGGACTGAGGTCATGATCAAGCAGGATCTTTGAAAGCCTCCTTTTCAGAGATTTGTCGGAGTATTGAGTAAAATCATATTCCGACAAAGATTTTACCGTATTTACGAATGCCAGTATATCCTGATTCTCAATTTCCACTTAACTAATATAATTCTTTTTTATCTATCTTTGAGCGCACTGAATCACCCTAATATTTTACAGCCAATGAAATTCGGAGTTGTTATCTATCCAGGCTCAAATTGTGACCACGACATGATTTATGTGTTACGTGATCTCATGGAGCAGGAAGTAGTGGAATTATGGCATAAAGACACTGACCTTCAGGGGGTCGATGCCATCATGCTGCCTGGAGGATTTTCATATGGCGATTACCTGAGATCCGGAGCTATTGCGCGGTTTTCTCCCATTATGGAAAATGTGATCCGCTTCGGGAAGGAAGGGGGATTCGTTTTCGGGGTATGCAACGGCTTTCAGATCCTGTGTGAAGCCGGACTCCTGCCCGGAGCCCTGCTCCATAACGAACACCAGAAATTCGCTTGCAAAAACATTTACATTAAACCCGATAACGACAATACGGTAATTACCTCACTGCTGAATAAAAATACTTCCTACAAGATCCCGATTGCCCACGGTGAAGGAAGGTATTATGCAGACGATGACACCCTGAAGCAAATGAGGCTTAACGATCAAATCCTTTTCAGGTATTGCGATGATACCGGAGTAATTTCAGCAGAGGCAAACCCAAATGGCAGCATTGAAAACATTGCAGGGGTATGCAATAAGGAAAAAAATGTTTTCGGCATGATGCCCCATCCGGAGCGGGCAGCCGATATCGAGCTTGGCAATATTGATGGAAGAGCCATCTTTGAGTCCATTCTTTCAATGATACAGGTCTGAGAACCTGTACCCCCTGATGAGCAAAATAGCAAAGGCACATCTTGCACTGATCGCGGCCAACCTGATCTTCGGTGTCACCTATGCCGTGGCCAAGCAGGTCATGCCCGTTTACCTTTCCCCTTTCGCCCTGGTCTTTACACGCATCCTGGGAGCATGCATGCTTTTCTGGATAACAAGTTTGTTTCTTAATCGTGAAAAGGTTGAGAGAAAGGATTTCCCCAGGATATTACTTGCGGCACTATTTGGAGTGGCTGCAAATCAATCCGTATTTCTCAACGGACTCAACCTTACGAGTCCCATAGACTCCTCCATCATCATGACCGCTACCCCGATCATTGTACTCGTGGTTGCCCGGATCCTGCTGAAAGAGCCCATCACCGTTTTTAAGATCATCGGGATCGCTGCCGGAGCCACCGGAGCTATCCTGCTTATAGTTTACAGTGGGAGAGGGGGACCAGGGAGCGGGAATCCCCTTGGTAATTCAATGATCATAGCCAATGCTTCCTTCTATGCCATATACCTTGTTATCATAAAACCATTGCTGACAAAATATCATCCTGTCACCATGATGAAATGGATCTTCCTTTTCGGTCTGATCCTTGTCAGTGGACCAGGAATACCAGCCCTGCTTGAAACTCAGTTGTCCACGTGGACCCCCGATATACTGTGGTCCGTTCTGTTCATTGTGATTGGAACAACATACTTCGCCTACCTTCTGAATAATTTCAGCCTGCAGTACGTGAAACCGATAACTGTCAGCATCTATATCTATTCACAACCTGTTGTTGCTTCAATGGTCGCCCTGGTCCTCGGGCAGGATGTGATCACTGTAGTTAAGATTTTTTCAGCCCTTCTGGTTTTCACAGGAGTATATTTTGTAAGCTATTCAAGCGGCCAGACCGGGAGAAAATAATGCCTGGAGCCAACTTCAAACTTCCGGGATAAGGCTGTACAAGGCCCCTTTCTCGCTGGTCCGGATGTCAATAACATCCAGAACGATCAGGTTGGAAAGGATTTCTTCTGCCTGTAGAAGCTTGAGCCTGGCTATCCGGCAGTATTTTGAGATCGTTATGTGTTCGTTCGATTCAAGGTAGTTAAGAAGTTTTTCTTCGGCTTCGCTGTACTTAAGAAGGATCCCTTTTTTTCGTTTTTCTTTTTGCCAGACCTTTAACATGACACGGTTGGCCAGAAGGTTCTGGTCTCCGACCCTGAGATATGCCAGCCATTTTTCTCCATCGTCCCTTGCCAGGCATGGTCGTTTCTCAATCTTGAGGATATCAAACTCCAGCACTGTCTTGCCCAGGATGGTCCATTTCTTTACCTCAAATCCAATTTCAGGTTTACAGTACATCTGGGCAGCGGCCTCTATCATATAATACTCTTCCTCAGATCGTATTCCTGCAATCTTTCCGTTGTCCTTGACTCCTACCAGCAGTTTTCCCCCGTCGGTGTTGGCAAAGGCGGAGAGTGTACGTGCAATCTTCTTCGCATCGCTGATCTCAAATTTGAAATCCAGCTGCTGGTGCTCCCCCTGTTCTATTAAATCATGGATATACCTGCTCATTTCGCTGGTACATTTTTACGTTGATTTGATACGTTAAAAATATATAATTAAAAATAATATCAGCATTTGATCGCCGGCAGGCCATTGAGACTGAAGCCACGGTATTCAGCAAAAATTAATATATTTGTTTTCCATCGCATAAATTCATTTAACAACCAAATACTAATACTGATATGAAAAAGGAAAGTCGGAAGAATCCCTCCTCCAAAGTTTCCAGGAGGTCGTTCATAGCTACATCAGCTGCAGCTACTGCAGGATTTACGGTCCTGCCAAGTAATGTTATCGCGGGACTAGGGCATAAAGCCCCCAGCGATAAACTTAATATCGCCGGTGTCGGTATTGGTGGCCGGGGCGGTGGTGTCATCAAGAAAGTAAGGAGTGAAAATATTGTGGCCCTTTGTGATGTGGACTGGAAATATTCAGCCGGCATGTTCAAGGAGTTTCCGGATGCAAAGAAGTACTGGGACTGGAGGATTATGTTTGACGAAATGAAAGACAATATCGATGCGGTTGTTGTCGGTACTCCTGACCACTCACATGCAATTGTATCCATCAATGCCATGAAAATGGGCAAGCATGTATACTGCGAGAAACCACTTACCCATTCTGTATGGGAATCACGTGAGATGACCCGCATTGCAAAAGAAACCAAGGTTGCTACCCAGATGGGTAACCAGGGAAATTCCGGTGAAGGTTTACGGCAGATGTGTGAATGGATTTGGGACGGAGCAATTGGTGAGATTAAGGAAGTTCACGCCTGGACAAACAGGCCGATCTGGCCACAGGGACTTATGCGTCCGGACAAAGGTGAATGGCCTGCTGATACCCTGAACTGGGATCTTTTCATCGGACCGGCAGAAATGAAGCCCTACCATAGTATACTCCACCCATGGAACTGGCGTGGCTGGTGGGATTACGGAACCGGCGCCCTTGGTGATATGGCCTGCCATATCCTGGATCCTATCTTTATGGGACTAAAGCTTGAATCTCCATCAAAGGTCCAGGGAAGCTCTACCCAGTTCAATACCGAATGTGCCCCTACAGCTGAATTTGTGAAATATACCTTCCCCGCGCGGAAAAAATACAAGAAGGTGAATATGCCCGAGGTTGAAGTAATGTGGTGGGATGGTGGACTGCTGCCACCAAGGCCGGAAGGACATCCTGAAGGAGAACAGCTTGGAAGAGATGGCGGTGGCGGATGTATGTTCAAGGGTGAAAAGGGAACCATTATGTGTGGCGTTTACGGACGTGATCCATACATAATCCCGGATTCATTTGCAACCACTTATACCAGTCCAAAACAATCCATTGAACGAATTGAGGGTGGAGCCGAAGGTCACCAGATGGATTGGGTAAGGGCTTGTAAGGAAAGTTCCGGGAATCGTAAGGAGGCCAGCTCACACTTCGGTTATTCCGGTCCTCTGAACGAAATGGTTGTCATGGGCGTTTTGGCCGTAAGACTGCAGGACCTGAAAAAGGAACTGAAATGGGATGGCAAGAACATGAAGTTCACTAATATCAGTGACAATGAAACTATCAAAATCGTTAAGTCCGATAAGTTCGAGATTATTGACGGACATCCTCATTTTGACACTCAATACACCGACCCGATTAACGCGAAGGCCTTTGCCGAAGAGCTGATCAAGCATAATTACCGCGAAGGCTGGACAATGTAAGGGTCCTTTTCCAACCTGCTTAACCTAAAATGTAAAAATGGCTGCTGAGTTCTCAGCAGCCATTTTTGCTTGTGACAAGCCCTGACATTGACCAGGCTTATTAGTTTAGCAGTTTCTTAACAGATTATTAGTCAGATTTGGGTTAATTTCACGCTGAAATTCAAAACTCATGGAGGACCTGATTAAACCCTTGCCGGATATGATAGTCTATCAATATACTTACCAATAACAAGATCAGATGAGAAAAATCGACCGCAGGATAGTCATTGTCGCGGCTTTTATATTTATTGTAGGTATGGCCTACGGCTTAATGAAATTCCTGGCCAATCAGAAAGAAGATCTCAAAAGCAGGCCATCCGTTGAAGCCAAGAGGTATGTCAAAGCTCAATCGGTTGAATATACCAAGGTACTATCCTCTGTATCAGAGCCGGGAAGACTGACATCTGTTGCTGAGGTGGATATTATTGCAGAAGCTGCCGGTAGAATCCAGCAGGGTGAAGTATCCCTCAAAAAGGGAGGCAGGTTCTCCAAAGGGGATGTGCTTTTTGTGGTTTACCCGGATGAAGCAGAACTGGCCCTTAAAGCAAGCAAGGCCCGGTTCCTGAATACCCTTGCAAACCTGCTGCCCGATTTAAGGATTGATTTTTCCGATTATGAAGAGGGGTATATGGAGTTTTTCTCCTCTATCAGTCTTGATGATCCACTTCCGCAATTTCCGGAAGTTGAGGACGAGAAACTGAAAATTTTCCTGACCAGCCGCAATGTTCTCAGCCAGTACTATAACATTCGCAAAGATGAACTGCAATTGAGCAGGCGGACTGTGGTAGCGCCTTTTACCGGTACATTCACTCAGGTGAATATGGAAGTAGGTTCCTATACAAACATGGGAGGTCGGGTGGCAAGGGCCATAAAAACGGATGAACTGGAGTTAGAGGTAGCCCTGGATCGTTTTGATGCCGGATGGATAAAGATTGGTGACAGGGTGATTGTTCATGCGGATAAAATGGGAATGAAATGGGATGGGAAAGTCGTTCGCAAAAGCCAGTTTGTTGATCCCAATACCCAGTCACAGGGCATCTTCGTTCTGCTGAACAACCATAAATCCGGATCCCTTCTTGCGGGGGAATATTACCGGGCTGAATTTCCAGGGCATCCGGTCGATGGAGTAATGGAAGTACCCAGGAATATTTTTTTCAATACCGATGAAGTATTTGTGATCGTTGACAACAGGCTTGAAAAGAGACTGGTAACTATCATCAAGGTGAACGAAAAAACCATGCTGATAAATGGACTGGAAGTGGGTGAGATACTTGTAATGCAACCCCTTATAAATGTACTGGAAGGCACCCTGGTTGAAAGGCTGGGAGAAGGAGGATCGGCCCCTGGTATAGAAAAGAGACCTGACCCCGAAACATCTAATTAAGCTGGAAACTCCTGATTATGAGAAAGCTTGTAGAAAAATTCGTTCAATATCCCATCTATGCCAACCTGGCAATATTCTTTGTGATCCTTGCAGGTGTATATGCCTACACCTCAATGAAAAAATCATTTTTCCCGGAAACAGAAAGCCGTTTTATCACGATTTCCGTTTTTTACCCCGGAGCTTCCCCGATTGAGATGGAAGAAGGGGTTACTTCCAGGATTGAAGAGGCTGTACGGGGATTGATTGGAATAAAGGAAATTACATCCACCTCAGTGGAAAACCGGTCTTCGGTCTCACTCGAAACGACCGGCGAGTATAGTATTGATGAGGTACTTATTGAAGTAAAGAATGCCGTAGACGGTATATCAGCTTTACCAACCGCTGCGGAGAGGCCAATCGTCGCGAAGCGCAGATCACGAGCTCCAGCCCTGTATATGAACCTTGCCCCAATTGAAGGAGCCGAGGTGGATCTTATGGCGCTGAAAGAATATGCTCAGAGGATTGAAGAAGATTTTTTCAACTCCGGGGTAATGAGCCAGATCACGCTTTCGGGTTATCCCCAGCCTGAAATTTCAGTCGAGATCCAGGAAGAAGAACTGTTGAGATATAACCTGACCCACCAGGACATAATATCTGCGATTCAGGCAAACAACCAGGATGTTTCCGGGGGACAAATACGGTCGGAGGACGAGGAATTGCTAATCAGGCTCCGTTCCAGGTCTACGGATCCCAACAAGATCGGGAATATCATAATCAGGGGACAGTCAGACGGGAGCTATATACGGATAAGGGATGTTGCAGAAGTCAAGAAAAAATTTGCCGAAACATCAAGGAAATCATGGATAAATGGCAAAACCTCTGTTTCTATAAGAGTGGAAAAACTGCCTGAAGAAGATCTGGAGGCCATTACTGATTTTGTACTGGATTATATGGAGGATTTCAATGCAAAAAATTCCGGTGTGGAACTGAGTATGTCCAGGGCTTTTCTTGATATACTCAACAGTCGATTGAATCTTCTGACCAGGAATGGTATGATTGGACTGTTCCTGGTTGTACTCGTGCTTTCGATGTTCCTGAGCATCCGATTATCATTGTGGGTATCGTGGGGGATCCCGTTCAGTTTCCTGGCCATGTTCGTTTTCGCATATTTCTACGGGGTTACAGTAAATATGATGTCCCTGCAGGGGATGATCCTGGTAATCGGGATACTTGTGGATGACGGAATCGTAATTGCAGAAAACATATACCTGCACTTTGAACGGGGGAAAAGTCCTGCCCGTGCAGCAGTAGATGGCACGATGGAGGTTTATCCTGCTGTACTTACTTCCGTTACCACTACCATCATTGCTTTTTCTCCATTATTGTTCCTGGTCGGAACTTCCATGGAAATGATGGTTGACCTTGCAATAGTGGTTATTGGAAGCCTTTTCTTTTCTCTGTTCGAAGCATTCTTTGTGCTTCCCGCACACCTGTCGAATCCGAAAGTACTCAGAAGAAGAAACCTGCAGTCCAAGCGGCCAGGAATCAAAAAGTATTTTGAAGGGTTTATGGTATGGCTGCGTGAGCGGATCTACCACCATATGCTGATATGGCTGCTCAAATGGAGGCATGCAATGATAGCTGTTCCTATTGCACTATTTCTTATTACAGCCGGATTGTATCTGGGTGGATTTATCAAAAACACTTACTACCCGATGGTTGATTTTGACAGCTTTGAGATCAATATTGCTTTTACACCGGGCGATGGGGAAAAGCAAACTGTGGCAATGCTCAGAAAGTTTGAGAAGACAATTTGGGAAGTAAATGAAGACCTGAAGCTGCAATTGGAAGAGGAGGGAGAAATTATTGAGAGAGTACAATCCACCCTCGGTTCTGCTTTCAGGGGACAGGAATCCGGGGCCCATGCCGGCAGTATTCGTGTCTACCCAAGGGATCTCGAAGGATTGCCGATTGCAGGATTCGATATAGCAAATATGGTGCGTGAGAAAATTGGTCCAGTGCCGGAAGCTCTGAAATTCACAGTTGGCGGACGAAACAGATGGGGGTCACCGGTTTCGGTTGGACTGATGTCCAAAAACCTGGCAGAACTTGAAGAGGCTAAAACCTATCTCATGACAAGACTACATGAAATGCCACAGCTTAAAAACATCACTGAAAATGTTGCCCTGGGCAAACAGGAAATAAGATTAACACTGAAACCCAAAGCATATTTCCTGGGACTTGATGAACAGACCATTGCAAGGCAGGTCAGGCTTGGATTTTACGGGGGACAGGCACAACGGCTTCAGGAAGGCAGGGATGAACTGAGAGTATGGGTGCGCTATCCGATGGAAGACCGACTTACCCTGGGACAGATGGAGAAAATGAAGATTAAAACCCCTTCCGGGGAATACCCCCTTATTGAGCTGGCCGATTATCATATGGAAAGAGGTCCGGTAGCAATAAACCGTTACAATGGTAACAGGGAAGTGAGGGTTGAAGCGGAAACAGTTGATCCTTATGCCTCAGTTCCTGAAATTATTGAGAGCATTGAAATGAATATAATGCCTGATATACTTTCTCAGTTTGCCGGTATACGTTTTATGTACCATGGCCAACAAAGATACAGCCGGGAAGCCATAACAAAAGTATACGGTTATTTTGGGGTAGCCTTTATCATCATTGTACTGCTTCTGATGGTTCACTTCAGAAGCGTCAGCCAGACCTTTATCATCATTGCAATGATCCCTATTTCAATGCTGGGAGTTTTCTGGGGACACGGGATCCACGGGAAACCTCTGTCTATTATGAGCCTCTGGGGGATGGTAGCCCTGACCGGTGTTATCATAAACGATGCAATTGTTTTTCTCTCCAAATACGATAGATTGCTGGTTCAGGGTAAAAAAGTGCATGATGCCATTGTGGAGGCCGGGAAGGTAAGGCTACGCCCCATCATTCTGACTTCCATTACTACCAGTGTGGGACTCTTTCCCATTATCCTTGAAAAAAGCGTGCAGGCACAGTTCCTTATTCCAATGGCAATCAGTCTTGCATACGGGGTGGCTATCGGGACTATATTTATCCTGATCTTCTTCCCCATACTGATAATGCTGGTAAATGATTTCAGGGTGTTCTCAAGAGCCCTGTGGACAGGTGTAAGGCCCGAAAGAGAAGATATGGCTGCAGCGGTCATTCACCATAGGAGAAAACTATTGCTGGATTCAAATGGGAAAAACCAGGAAGATCCTGGAGTGGATTCTATTGCTCCGGAATCTAATGAATCAACAGAGTAAAAATGTTCAGATGAGAAATAAAATTTTAAAATATCAGCTGGCAGCTGTCCTGGCCATTTTCTCCACGGCATTAATTTCTGCACAGACTGAAAGCCTTACATTATCTTCAGCGATTGAAATAGCACTGGAATACAATTACGGAATCCGTATTTCAGAGTCAGATGTTGAGATTACAGGTATCAATAATAACTGGGGAACAGCCGGCCGGTACCCCGGCATCGGATTTGATGCAAGCTCAATAAATACCTATAATTTCAACGATAGCAGATCCACAAACAGGTTGCGGGCAGGGGTAGGCCTGGATTGGAGCATTTTCGACGGATTCCGGGTGAACTTCACCAAGGAAAAGCTTGAGGGTCTGGAAGAGCTGTCCAGGGGGAGGTTGGGTGTTGTGGTTGAAACCACCATCGAGGATGTGATCATGGCCTACTATAATGTACTACTCCAAAGGGAGAACCTGAAAGTGATCGAAACCGTGATGACCCTGTCAAAAGACCGCTATGATTATGAAACGGTCCGGTACAACTTTGGAGGTACGGTCACCTATAATGTGCTGCAAGCTAAAAACGTTTACCTGAACGACAAGGCACTATTCATGACCCAGGAGGTCCGGGTACGCATTTCCATCCGTAACCTGAATTTCCTTCTCGGGATTGACCCGGCCGTCATGTGGAACTTCGAGGATCCGTTTGAGCCCGATACTACACGGTATGTGCTTTCTGATCTCAGCGCAAAAATGACAGCCAACAACCAGACACTCACTAACCAGTATACCAATCTACAACTCCAGAAGAAAGAGATAGACTTGAAGAAAAGTGCCCTTTATCCCTCCCTGAGCCTTTCGACCGGACTGGACGAGAACCTTGGCTCGGAGCAATTCATCGGAAGCACAGACGCCCTGTCAACTTACGGGAATCTCAGACTTTCCTGGGATATCTATTCCGGGGGGACTCGCAGGAGGGCCATCGAGGTCGAAAAGATCAACGAAGAAATAGCCAATGTGGAAATTGAACAGATGGAACATGCCCTGATGAATGAACTGCTCAACCTGTATGATTTCTACAGTATTCGGGTAGCCCTGCTGGATGTGGCAAATGAGAGCATCGAGGCAGCTGAACTGAACATGTCAATTGCCGATGAAAAATTCCGCTCAGGTGCCATTAGTTCCTTTGAATACAGGGATATACAGTTGATATACCTTACCTCCGCCCTGCGAAGGCTTGAGGCCATTTACAACCTGATCGGATCCCGTACATCCCTCACACGATTGACGGGAGGATTCCTGATGGAAAACACATCGGCTGAATCCGGATAGATTTCGTTTTTTATATATATTTGCAGCGCTGAATAAAACACAGCACACATTCACGGGGATATAGCTCAGTTGGCTAGAGCGCGTGACTGGCAGTCACGAGGTCAGGAGTTCGACTCTCCTTATCTCCACTTCATTATCAAGCAGTTACAGTGATTCATTGTAGCTGCTTTTTTTTTGATACACGATTTGAGACAAAAGTGATATTGGTTTTTGATTTAAATAGAGGAGAATCTGCTACGACACATAGTAAACTAACTAACAATTCCTGCGGGGAGTCGAACCTGATTATGTATTCCATTATTAATTGATATCACCATTCGTAACAAATTTCCTTTTTTCTTTGGAAACGACTGCTTCCAATTCTTCAAAAAGGATGGCCGATTTATTTTAAATACTCGTTTTACTTTTCGCTTTAAAATTATCGCTACATTACCGTAACTGTATTGATTATAAGTTCCGCTAATATCTTTTAAAGTATGTTCAATGTCTTTGTATTTGCCTAATTTACTTTTCCAAATCCCTTTATTTTCAGCATCTTGTTTTGCAGCATGTGTCGGGTTACCGTAGGAGTCAACAAATAGTGCAACCTTTTCATAACACTTTTTATACTTGCTGTTTAATCCACATACAACGTATCCTAAGGATTCATAGCAAGCGATAAAGGAGGCTAAATCTTCTTTTTCAGGTACATCTGGTGGCCAATAATAAGGGGCTTTCGGCCACCACCATTTTGTAGTATCATTTGCAGCAAAAGCAATGCAGTTATACTTATAGTCTATGGGACTTTTAATATTATAACTTGATATGTGGGGGAAACATGATTCAATGAAGGAGTCATAATCAGGCATATTAATAGGTATTAGCCCATTTTTTCCAATCCTTGACCATTTCGGGGATATTGCCTCTATGAGATTTGGGGACAGGGTTTATTCCGGCAATGGCTTCACATGCCCAAAACCAGAAAATTGGAGTTTCATCTAATTTTTTTATAAGAAGCGGTAATGCTTTTTTACCCATTCCAATAATTTCTTGATAAGAAGGGTGCAATGCAATTTTGGTAGGTGATGAAACCATCATACAATCTTCAATAACTTCGGAAGCTAATTGACTAAATCTTGCTGCTATATTGTTTTCTCTATGTGTTAAGGCAGGGCTACAAGTGAGATTAAAAATCACATTTTCCCTGATCCAATATATTTCTTCCAAACTATCAACTACACCTCTGTGGTCAAATGATCTCAGAAACAAGTATGGAGGTATCTGTGTCAGATTAAAATTTGAAAATCGAGAAAATTTTGTTAACAATTTCTCTTTTAAAATTACTTCTCTCATTCGTATTTTTATTCAATAAGTTTTAATGTTTTAGCTGTGATACTTTTAAAAAAGATTTCATTCTTAAAATCACGCAAACTTTCAAAATTTTTCCAGATTTCAGATTCAGCAAAATCTCCTTGCTGGAAAACATCTATATCAAATAAGAATAACGCAGTATCTGAATTTGTAAGTTCAACAGCTTCGGTAATGGTGGCTCTTGCATTAAGTTGATTATTCATTATTGATATTTGAGAAAATAAATTATTCATATCATAATCTAATCCTTTCGCAAGATATGGTAAAGTTGTAAAATAACTTGTCGGAGTAAATGGAATTTTCAACGGTATCTTGTTAATATAACGTAACGCAATCCTATTGATTGTAAGAGGCTCGGCTATCTTTTTGTACAATGTCCAAAGTTCTTTTGCCTCTTTTTTTAAGGCATTCCAGCTTTTATAAGGTTTGTGCTTATTGAATGTAAAGCCACTTAATCTTGCCTGAAACACTTTTGTTTTATCTTCAGAATAAAATAAATACCCATCAACCTGGGTTTCAGATATACTGGATTTTGCTTGTGTTTCTTGTGCTTTAAATTCAATCTTACCTGAGAAGGCAAATCTTTTCTTTTCAGTTGGATATTTATCTTTTACTACATCAAATACTTTATGAAGTGCATTTAAATCTTTTCCTTCAGGGAGTTGAACCTGTATGTCCAGCAATGCTTCAACTATTGGGGCATTTTCTAATAGTGGATATGCTGGTTTTTGAGATTCTTTTGTTGTCACAGGTTTTAAAGTAATTATACTTGCAAAGTTAATAAAATGGTTGTTAAAACTATTTTTGCGAATAAATCTCCTGTTTTTGTCAGTTCTGTTGCATTTCGGCATCAGAAGGTTGCGGTTTTGTCTTTGTGCTTAAAGAGGAAATTTCTTTTGTGAATTAGTCTACTATCCTTATTATGTCTGAAGTTCTGATAATTTTTAATTAAGAAAATCATTTGATTGATAACCAAGGTTAGTAAAACAGCGAATCAAGCATTAACAGGATATTGCAAGAACGGGGGCTGTTATCAAGTCCTGCATGGAATGTAATGTCCGAAGCCAATGAGTTTAAAGTTGACGTCCTCCCTTCCGTAAACAGAAAGGGATTCCATTGGCTTCTAGGAAGCCATGGACAGTACTCCCTCGCGGTTTTCTGCAGGTTCCTGTTGCCGACCGCTCCTGCGGTTCGCTTGACAGACTAGCCCCGTCCGTCCGACGGTTAAAATATTTCTCGCTGCATTTACATCAGCATTCTCCTCATACCCGCAGTCCAGGCATCTGAAAACAGCCTGTGATGGCCTGTTCTC